>NZ_JAUBOV010000102.1:0-20667 GCF_036700405.1 Microcoleus sp. T3_D1 | reverse complement strand
GAAGGCGGTTGAAACCGAAGCCGACTTCCTCCCCGTGTCTAAAGCCAGGGGCACGCCGGGCTCGTTCTTCGGTGAAATGAGAACCTACTACTAAGCTACCCTATCATTTCACTTTTCTGAGCGAACAACCCAGAATATTCTGGAGTTGATCATGTTGTGCCAACTATAGGCAGGAGAATTTCAAATTCAGTGTTCTTACCTGGTTGCGATCGTATTTTCAGTTGGCCGCCGTGCTTTTCTGTGACGATTTGATTGCAGATAGCCAGCCCCATACCGCTGCCTTTGCCCGCTGGTTTAGTGGTAAAAAAGGTGTCAAATATCTGCTGGTGATTTTCTGGGGGAATGCCGGGCCCGTTATCGGCAATGCAAATTGCCACCCGCTTGCCGTGTTCGGTTTCTATAACTTTAGTGGTAATTTCGATTTGGGGCTGCCAGTTGTCCCGGCACGGGGTGTGTGTTTCTCGATCGGCTGCGTACTCTGCCAGGGCGTCTAGAGCATTAACTAACAAATTCAAAAACACCTGACTCAACTGTCCGGAGTAGCCGCTAACTAGCGGCAGTTCGCCGTAATTCTTAACCACTTCTATGCTGTTTTTAAAGCGGTTTTTCAAAATTAACAGCGTCATCTCCACGCATTCGTGAATGTCTGTATCGGCTGGTTTTGTCTCGTCCATGTGAGAGAAGTGGTGCAGCCCGTTAACTATTTTTAGCAATTGCGAGGCTCCCAACTCCATCCCTTCTAAGGTAATCGGCAAATCTTCTTGTAAAAAATCAAATTCAATTTCCTTTTTAAGGGCCTCAATTCGGGGACAGGGTGCCGAATATTCTTCTTCATAAACCGATATGAGCTGAAGCAAGTGTTCAAAATAGGACAGCAGAAAAGTTAAATTTCCCCAAATACAGTTCAGCGGATTTCTGATTTCGTGGGCTACTTCTGCTACAATCCTCCCCAAACTCGCCATTTTTTCTGTTTGGATGAGTTTGGCTTGGGTTTGTTTGTGGAGTAACTTATTTGTTAATTGGTGAATTCTGGATTGAGCGACCATTAATTGGTGTACGTCTAACAGCTTGTAGGTCTGGGGGGCTATTTCCACTACTACGGGTTCGTAAATTAATTCTGCCGATCTGTAAAGACATTCCTGGGCTGCTTCTACTATTAATTTACTGCCGGGAAGTACGAGTTCCTCTGGCTTGGCAAACTTGTACAGCACCTCTATTGGTCGCTTGAAAAACATTTCTACTCCGTAGCGGCGGTTAACTTTTTCAAAAAATAGACGCCGGGATATTATGCCGACAAAATTACCCCCATCTATCAAAATGACGCCGGGAAGCATGGAATTTTCTTCAAAAGCCTGGGCTACTTCTTTTGCCTGTTGAGTTATTTCAATTTGGCAGTTGGAGAGGGGCAGGTCTAGGAGAGTTGATTCTAAGGAGATGTTCCAAGTACAAAATTCAGGTATATGCAACACTGATAACTCCGAGCTAGTCTCACGCACAGCAAACATAGATGAAACCCCTGTTAAATATTGTATAAATGGACAACTTAAGTTGCTATTAATTCGTAACGGGTAATTGGTAGCGGGTAGTTGCTAATTTGTGAAATTACCACAGCACCCGATGGGAAAACCCGATCGCAGTAGCATTGTCTGCTAAAGATTTTGTTTCTAAGTCAATATTAAACGATTTAAGCTTTTGTGGAACTTACGGAGTAGGCGCTTTAAACTTTTTACCATGATATACCTGCGATCGCCTGTTTTCCGAAAATTTTTAATATTTATAACTAATTATTGTGATAAAGTATACCATTTTTCCAGTGAGACAAGGGAATGGGAGAACCGCGAGCGAATTATCAGTGAATATAAGGGCATCCTTCGAGGGTTCGAGGGCCCGGATTAGCCATTGTCCAAGGGGCTTGAGGCTCCAACGGTGCAGACTGGGGCCCAGGCCAAAGGAAGTTCGGCCACGGATTCGCTTTCTTCGGATGTAACCGAATGTAACGGATGGAAGGCTTTAGTTATCTAGGAGATAAGGAAGAAGCAATCTTCCGCAAGGGTTTGTGGAATTAAGAACATCCTAACCGTCGGCCACAGTTCCTCTACCACTCAAAAGAAATCCAACTTTAGGCAACTTCCGAACCTCGATAGTCATCAGTTTTTTGCAATCTGCAATCTCCAATCTGCAATCTGCAATCGTCTTAGGGTTCCACCTCCGGCCAGAGGCGTTCTAGCTGATACCGCCAAGCCGCGAGAGTATTTTCGCGAGACTCTCGCCCTAGTTCCATTTCACCCATCAATCCCTCTGCGTAGAAACGGTCTAAAGTCTGAAGGGTAGTTTCGACCGACTGTCCCTGCATCTTCGCAGCTTTGATGATTTGACGGATGCGGTTTTCTATCAAACCGTCGAAAAAGTCAGACAAACCTCTCTCTTGCAAAGCCAGCAGTCTGGCGACGGCGGCTGAGAAATCGGCGGCCGCGAGTGTGGCCGGGCTGTGCTGAAATACTCCCCACAAAACGTTTTGATGTAAGGCGTAGCGAGTTTCCAGGGTGGTGTCAAAGTTAGCTTCTAGCAGTTTATCAAGAAATGGTTGAGCTTCCTGGGCATCGGCGATCGGCAGCAAAATCCGCAGCCAACTCCCGTCTTCTGAAAGGAGGACTAACAGGCGAAAATTTGGGGTCTCTACTTGCCAAGAAGTGGCAGCAGGCATCTCAACAGTGTCACCAAATAAGTCTTTAAGGGTATTGCTAATTTCTTCGGGAGTCATGAGAATTTGAGATTTTAGGTTTGAGGTTTGAGATGTGAAATTGCAGGCTGGTGAGTTCGTTTCAAAAGTTTGTAATATTTACCAGTATGGCTTAGTATCAACTCAATTTCCAATCTA
Source organism: Microcoleus sp. T3_D1 (assembly GCF_036700405.1). NCBI lineage: Bacteria > Bacillati > Cyanobacteriota > Cyanophyceae > Oscillatoriales > Microcoleaceae > Microcoleus > Microcoleus sp. T3_D1. The sequence continues at coordinate 17,789 of NZ_JAUBOV010000102.1, read as the reverse complement.
AAATCTCAAATTTCAAATCAATTTAGTAAAAGTAGGGTGTGCACCGCGCATATTTCAACGCTTGGTGTTTATGGGCGCACTTTACCCTATTGATATTTACCAATATCGGTCAATCTAAAATCTAAAATCTAAAATCTCAAATCGATTTAGGGGAGCCAGCGGGGGTGGTAGCCGGCAAAGGGAAGTTCTTCTGGCTGTAGTTTTGCGGGAGAACCGTCTGCCAGTATTTCTACTAAGGGTAGCAGCCAGAGGCGGCTGGTGGCGATCGACTGTCCGCTATCGTTGCGGGGACTGTCTGCTGCTGAGGGAGTTGCTGCTGTGACTGATTGGTCGAAAATTAATGCCAGCCCGTCGGGAGATAAACTGATTTGGGTATCTAATTGGTTGGGCAAAATCAGCAGCGGTTTGATGGTTCCTACCAAACGAGTACCCTCTTTTTTGAGGTCGATGGTGGCGATGAAAGGCTGTTCTTTGTAGCTTTCTGTTTTGAGGCGTTGGGCTAACAAACAGTAGAGACGCTGAACTTGGTTGTCTTCGTTTTTTCGGGGGTCGAAATAAACGGCCATAATGCTGCCGGGAATACGCAATATTTCTTGTTCTACACCTTGGTTATCTAAGATGAAAAGCGATCGAGTAAAGTCGCTGTTGTATTTAACATAGGCGGCGGCGGAGTTGTCGCGGGCCATGCCCAATACTTGTTCGTATTTTGGCAAAAATTCTACTGGGTCTGCTTCGGGTTTGAGGGGGACGATCGCTAATCCTTGTTTTTGAGATATTACCATTGATTTGCTGTCGGGGCGAATCATAAAATCTCCGCCCTGTTCATTTTCCAAGGGTCTGGGCGGCACTTTTTCTTCCAAAATCCAAGGACTGAAATCGCCGGGATTGCGGCGGTTGACGCGCTGGACAACTATGATTTTTCCGTCTGCTGAGAGGTCGAATTTGAGGTTTTGGTAATCTTTGGAGTCTAAGATTTTGTCGATTCTACCGGCTGGGTATTTTTGTTGATTTCCCGATCCCGATTGGGGGTTGAGGCCGGTGGTGACTGTGAATAGTTCTTGATTTAGGGTGCCGCGAGTACGGGCGATCGATCGATCTGTGGCTGAGAATAAAATGCGATCGCTCTCAGGATACGGTTTAAAATCGGTAACGACTAAATCTTTGGGAGTCAGCGGTATCGGTTTCGAGTCGCTGCTGGTGAGATTGACTAGCATTAATCTGCTTTCTGTTTCGCCTTGGACGCCGATGTAAGCAAAAGCTCGATCGCGGCTGCGAAAGGAACTGCTAAACGGTTGCATTAGCGTTCCTTTATTTTGGTTGTTTTCTCCGAAATACTTGTCGGTTGCTCCAGCGAGTTTTAATGTGTAGGTAACGCCGTAGGGTGCTGGATCTTTGAGGGTGTAAGCCATGCGTCTTCCAGCCCAACTAAATTTACCGGGGAGGGGGGGTTCTAGCTTTAAGTTTTCCTCGACGGTGGACTGGTTCATCGGCCGAAAGAATGTGAGGATAAAGCCAGTATCTTCGGCGCCGATTTGTTTGTTTTCCCAGGTAAATTCTCGCACTCTGGGTGCTGTGCGATCGCCGCTAAGCAGCAGCAGCCCTATTAAGACGCTCAGCACTAGCATGAGGAAGATGGCCGTGCGGTCGATCGGCTGTTTGAATGGCAGAACAGCGAAGGGTGAAGGATTAATTTTTTTGTTAAAAATATTCACAAATCTTTCTCTCCTATTTCTGCTGAAAATTAACAACCACATTTTCCATCTTAAATTTTACTGTCTTGGGCGCACTCCCTGCCCCCAGAAACCCATTTTTTTTTACCAGGCGAAAGGGCTGCAACGAAGTATACCGATTTTAGATTTTAGATTTTAAATTTTAGCTTGTACGGTGCGTAATGGCTCAAAACTGCTTGCTCTAGAGTGGTATTGACGACCGTCGAGCAGCCTACCCTTGTGCCATTTGCGTCCAGGACTGTTTGAGATTTTAGATTTTTCATCCTATCTCAAATATTAAATCGCCAATTGTGCGATCGGTTGAGAGGTAACGCTGGCGCTCTACTCATCCTACTAAATAATCATGACGACCTACTTATATCCCTTTCATAAATCCTTGACGATTGGTATGTTGGAACTATTATTAACCACTGACCGTGTATGCGGCGATTGCTGTTCTGGATATAACTTATAATATTTGCTGTCGTAATGCCTGACCTCCCAATAGTTTAAGTTTGACGGGTGAGGCTTATATCTTGAGAAAAATTCCCAAATCCCAAAAGTTGCTGCACTCTCTAAATGCCCGACATTCGCTACTTTATTTTTGAAGATGCTACATGATTTTATCCACTGTTTCATCTGCTTTCTTGACAAGCATTAAAATCCTGAATGAAGATTGCTAAAGTCACCCAATTTTTCACCTTCTATCTGTACACTAGATAACTGATTCCACAACAGCGGCTGCTGTATTGTCAAATCAATAGATGTCTTGGTTCCTTGATACATTTCAAAACGGTTTGAGTAAAGAATAGCATTCTCATACCCGCTTTGTCGGTTAAAATTTTCTAACTTTTATAGAATGGAATCATCGTACAAAACAATGTCATCTTCTCTGAATAAAAACCAGTCAAAATTTTCTACTCTTTCGACAAATCCTTCCTGAAGTCTAAACTCTACAAACATGGGGTCGCATTCAGGACCTTCTTGTATTTAAATGCACTTAATTTGATATTCAGGTAAGTAGGCTGTAACGTGCCTGTTCGGTAGATTTTGGATAGTAATACTCACGTCGCAATGATCAAAACTCGTCAATAAGCCATCTATTGTGTGCCTGAGCCTCTCTATTTTTACTGCACATTTTTCTGGATTGTTAGATTCTTCAACGGATGTAAGGTGTACGAGATCCGCAAATACTTTGGGTCGTTCTTTTTCGGGCTGTTCGTTTTCTTTGACTAAATTTATAAGGCGATTTATTTGATAAAAAAACCTCATTTTAGTATACCTCGTGGCCACTCGCGATATTTCTTGTAACAGAGCCATTTGTAAAAAGATAAAGTGGATTACTTTTCTTCTTGTATTGTGTTGGCTGACCTATAGACAATCTACTTTTTGTTTACTGAAACAGTTGATTTATTGGACTTAAATCCATCGCTGATATTTTATCGATCGGCAGACCCAAACCAAAAGCCACTCTACACCAAATTAGAGTAGCCAGCACCCCTACAAACAGTGCTGTTAATTGAATATCCTGCCAAAAACAAGTTAGTCCTTCTTTCCACAAACCGTAGTTAGTTACTAGATAGGTAGGAATGTCGCCGAGAGCTACAGCAATCACGACACCTAAATTACCTTTTAAGTAGTATCCCAGCGGTATACTTATACATAGATTAACAAAAGTCAGCAGATTGCCAATAGCTGGGTACTGAGACTTTCCTACGGCTAGCAGACAAGAACCCATTATATTGTGGAGGGTGGTGTGCCAGATACCTAATGCCAAGATTGGCATCATCCAAGATGCAGCCTCATACTCTTTCCGATACAGTATTAAAATTAACTGATCTCCAAAGCTCACAAAAATTGCTAAACCTACGGCTAATGGTATTAGAATTAGCTTGCGGTTCTTGAGTATCTTGGCGCGCAACTCCTCCCGCGGCAACTCTGCCAGCATAGAAATCGAGGGAAAAATCACCCGGCCGCTAATGGCTATGATGACTTGGCGCGGCATATCCCCCAGGGTAAAAGCGATGCCGTAAATGCCCAACATTGTTAAAGTAAATATTTTCCCGAGGATGAGTCTATCGGCTTGAGAACACAAGAAAAACAAAGCCGTAGACAAAAATATCCATTTCCCAAAAGAAATTATTTCTTTAGCTGCTTCTTTATCCCAAGCAAAGCGGTTTGACTTGCCGGGAATCAAAAAATGGCTCCATACTACCTCTATTAAAGCTCCACTAAAGCCGCCTGCAATGATCGCCCAGATGCTGCGATCGAACCATGCCCAGACAATCATCACTGTTGTAGAAACAATCTGTTGGCCCAACTCAAAAATTACTACTTTCTTGACTGCCATTTTGCGTTCTAGGCTGGCTGTGGCTGTGGATTTAAACCCTCCTAGTAGGGAATTTATACCTATTATTGGAATCAACCACAGAAGACGGGGCTCTTCATAAAAACTAGCAACAGGCTTGGTAATTATAATCAAACAAATCCAAACCAAAAAGCTGCGAATGACTTGCATTGTCCAAGCGGTGTTGAGAAATTGAGGATCTTCCCCGCGCTTATTCTGGATGATGCTTGGGCCTAGACCTATGTCTGAGAATAAGTTAATCCCTGTGATGAAAACGTAGGTTAGACCTACTAAACCAAATAGTTCGGGCAAAAGCAGACGCGTCAGGATTAAGTTGCTGCCAAATCGGATAATTTGACTGCTTCCATAGCTGGCGATCGTCCAGGCTGCACCTTTGATAGCTAATTTTTTTCCTGATGACATATACTCAGAATTTATTTCCTAATTACGAGTGTAGTTGCTGAATTTGTTATTTGCAACTCCTCCAGGATGCTGCTGCCACTTTTATTGCTGACTTTACCCTATCTTCATATTTAGACCCAAGTTAGAGCTGGAGTGTCCATCTGGCAATAAAGGTAAAATTTAATCTCATACTTACTCCACATCTAATAATCATAAGGGTTTTTTGGTTCGGGAATTGGTTTGAGGGAGGATGCTTGAATGATTAATTTGCGCTTGCCTTGCAATTCTTCTACGATCGTTTCTCCTTCTATTTCTAGCCAACTGTCTGGGGCAAAGGCGGCGCGGCTTTGACCGATCAGTAATTTTACCGGCAACCCGATCGGATAGGCGTCGGCCGCGCAGCAGGTAATGATAAAACGCCCGATCCACATATATTGTTCTGCTATGTTGGGGGGGTGAATTACAAATCCTTGAACTTTGACTTTTTGACCTCTGTATGTATCCGGTTCGGGATTGAAATTTAACAGCCGCACCCATTCGACGAGCGATCGCTTTTCTGGTTTTGTATTATTGCGAAATTCTTGGGGTTGCAGTCGGGTGATGGGCAGGGATTCGGTGAGGCCTCGTTCTAATGCTGTCTGGCTGGTAAATGTGCGTGGCGTTGTTAGTAAACCTATTAATGCGACGCTCAACATTAAGGTGCTGCCGATACTGGGGGGAAACAAAGTAACGTGTTCAACTTCTGTGGTTCTGAGAGAGTTATTTGCTGGTGATGTCCGCGATTGCTTTGTGGTGCGATCGAGTTTTAAGAGTTCCCAAGCTTTTAAACCGCCAATAACCATTAAGCCGATTCCTCCTGCTAGAGTCAAGCCAAAGTAATTGGGGTGAATGAGAATGCTTAATTTGCCGGTGATCCAATATTTAAGAAGCAGTATTCCCCAGGCTAAGATAGCTAGGGCGTCCAGCCAGGGGCTAATTTTTTTAAGATTCATTTTTTAAGAGTCATTGGTCATTGGTCATTAGTCATTAGTCATTAGTCATTAGTCATTAGTCATTAGTTATTAGTCATTAGTTATTAGTCATTAGTCATTGGTAATTGGTCATTGGTCATTAGTAATTGGGAATCTATCGTTAGTTGTCAGTCCGGGCCAATTTATTATTAACCTAAATGCAAGTTGACAGCGAGGGTCATTAAAAAGGTTAACTGAGCGGCCAAGACAATTAAGTAAACTACGGCTCGACCTTTAAAAATTGACAGCATTAAACCGATGCCTTTGAGGTCAATCATCGGGCCGAAAACGAGAAAGGCTAACAGCGAACCGCTGGTAAATGTGGAAGCAAAAGACAGGGCAAAAAAGGCATCTACTGTAGAACAAATCGATACGACTGTGGCTAATAGCAGCATGGCTAGAATCGAGGAAACGGGGCCTTGACCAAGGTTGAGAATTAGTTCGCGGGGCGCGCCAACTTGAATGATGGCTGCGATCGCACTTCCGATTACCAAAACTCCTCCCAATTCCCGCAACTCCTGTACCATAGTATCTAAAAGCAGGCGCAGACGCTCTTTAGAAACGCGGTGGAACATGGAGGAACGTTTCGAGGTTTTTTCTGTTTTGCTTGTTTGTAATCGCTTCCAGTCGTCTTGTAGCAAAGATTCGATCGGCACAACCCCCCCCGGCTGACCGAGCATAAATGTTCCCGACTGCAACAGCAGCGGAGTGTTAGCTTGGACGAGTTCTTTTTCGGAAAACTCTGGTTTTGGCAAGGGGATTGCGCGGGCTACAGAAGGTTGCAGCAGAGGCCGCAAGTCTTTTTGGGCGCTGAACACCCAGCCGATAATTGTGGCTATAAACAGAGAAAATACCACCCGCAAAACTACAATTTCTGGCTGATCGCGAAATGCCGTCCAAGTCGCCCAAATTACCACGGGGTTGATGGTGGGGGCCGCCAGCAAAAAGCCGATCGCGGCTGGTGCAGGTACTCCCTGCATCAGTAACCTGCGGGCTACGGGCACGTTACCGCACTCGCACACGGGAAACAAAAAGCCGATCGAACTGCCCATCAAAGCCGCCAGCAGCGGGTTTGATGGGATGCGGGATACGAGTTTGCGTTCGTCTACAAACCCCAGCAGCAAACCTGAAAATAAAACTCCCAGCAGCAGAAAAGGTATTGCTTCTACTAGCAAGCTGAGAAACAGGGTGAAAGCATTGTTTAACTGATTTGTCAGGGCGGGTTGCATCGATCACCTACTGGTAAATTTCCTAGTTACACGTCTTTGACACGGCCCCTGTCGATCATACCAAAGCACAGCGCTAAGTTAAGATGCAGTAAAAAAAAATGCCTGCCTTTTTTTTGCTTAAATTTGTAGAGGTTTTAATTTAATCAATGCTGATGTCTTGAATGATTGGGACTCGCTAAACTTGTTTGAATTGCACTCCCTGTTTCTGCCTGCTCCGCCTGGTAGAGCCAATCAATAATTGAACCGGCAAACCGGCACCGCTTTGATGGATATTTCGGTCATTCGATTTTAGATTTTAGATTTTAGATTTTAGAATTCGGCGTGAGCGGTCAGTCGAACGATTGTAGATTTACTCCACAGATGAATTTGGGAGATTGTTGAACTAGGGTCTAAAATTTTGGGCTTCACGACTCCTGTCGTTCGCAAGTATCCGTTTTTAGGCGGGGTCAAGAATGGTTGATGGTAGAACAACTGCTAGGGCTGATTTTGCCGATCGCGGCTGATGTTGACTGTTTTATATTATCTGCCATCGAACGATCGCTATAAAATTGCTTTGTAGCGATGACTTTAGTTTTCACGACAAACCTATAGGGGACCCACTGGCAGGTGTGCCGCTGGCTGGCCGTTACGGGGGGTTGCGAGTACCCGATCGGGGAGAGGGGATGAAATCGCCTCAAATGCCGTAGATGGCGGGGTTCCGGGCCATCGCGCTTTGCAAGCTAACACTCAGGGACGCGATCGCCCTGGCTTTGTGCTTTTAACTTGTTTAATTTCGCTGTATCGCATGGGCGATCGGGATGATTCCGATTTTCCTCTATTGTCCGTTAATTATTTTTTCTTGAATATAATTTAATTATTAACGATAGGTTAAGACTATAACTCAAGATTAATTAATAGTTAAATACTGCAACCAAGCGTTAATACCGCTCAAGTCAATATAAAATAAAGTCAGGCATAATTGTCAGGGCCCATCGATCTCGGTGATATTCTATCTTGCCTAATACTTAAGTGGTAACATCCCACGTCCCACAGTCAGTTTTTTTCGTAATTTAAAATGCTGTTTGCCAGGGGGATGCCGGTCAAAGCACTCAGCAACTCACTTGCTGGCCTTTGGTAGCTGAATGTCTGCTGGGAAATAGAACCCCAAAAAAGCGTACTGATGAATTTATGTTGAATACCTCCTGCGTAGAAAGACCCGTCCAACCCATCTCCGAGGCTGACCTAGGAGAACTTTGTTTAGATTCTACTCTCCAACAATTGTCACTTTACGATTTTCAGGTAGAAGCTACGGATTTGGGGATGCAAATTTCCCAGATGTTAGAAGCTAATCCGCTGTTACCGGGAGTCATTGTGACCCATCAAGGTGAATTTGCCGGTATGATTTCCCGGCGGAGATTTTTAGAATTTATCAGCCGTCCTTTTGGGCGAGAATTATTTTTAAAGCGCCCTGTGAGGGCTTTGTACCGCTTTGCCGAAACTGAGACTTTAATTTTTCCCAGCAATACTTTAATTGTGGATGCAGCCAGGAAGTCGCTGTTGCGATCGAAAGAACTGCTGTACGAACCGATTGTAGTTCAAGTTTCGCCTCAAACTTATAGTTTGCTAGACGTGCACGAACTCTTAGTAGCCCAATCCAACATTCATGAACTAGCAACAAAATTGCTGAGGCAGCAAACTCAATCTCAACTAATTCAAACCGAAAAACTAGCCAGTTTGGGACAGATGGTAGCTGGAGTCGCCCACGAAATTAGAAATCCCGTCACCTGCATCAGCGGAAATCTCGGCTTTTTGTCCAACTACTCCAAAGACATCATGGATTTGCTGTCTGCTTACGAACAGATTGTCGGTGACAGCGAAAAAATTGACGGACTCAAAAAAGAGATAGAATTTGATTTTTTGCAAGAAGATTGGGTGGAAATTCTCAAAAGTATGAAAGTTTCATCGCAGAGGCTGACCGAACTCGTCACCAGCCTGCACACCTTTTCTCACATGGACGAAACCCACTTGAAGCAAGCTAACATCCACGAATGTATTGACAGTACGCTGCTAATTATGAAAAACCGTCTGAAGTACGGATTTAATGTAGTTAAAAACTATGGTGATTTGCCTTTAGTCAAGTGTTACTCTGGTCAGTTGAGCCAGGTATTTATGAATATCATCAGCAATGCGATCGACGCTTTGGAAGAGGCAAAAGAAGAAAAGGGTTTTGTGCCTGCAATTACTATTGAGACTGAGGTAATAGAGAGTGCTGACGGAGACTGCGTGAATTCGGAATTAATTCAAAATTATGTTAGGGGCGATGGCGTCCCGCCCCGCAAGCTACGACAAAATGCCAAACAGCTATCATCCGCCAGCCAAAACGGCGACTTCTGCCCAGAAGCAGCGGAAAAAAATCCAAATAACGCTTGGATAGCCATCCGAATTGCCGATAACGGGCCGGGAATACCGCCAGAAATTCAGCGGCGAATTTTTGATACATTTTTCACCACTAAACCGGCGGGAAAAGGTACCGGTTTGGGGTTGGCAATTACCCATCAAATTGTTACGGAAAAGCATAAAGGCAAGTTAAATTTGCATTCAACGCCCGGTACAGGTACTGAATTTGAAATTTTGTTGCCATTGATTTGAATGCCTGGGCGACTTGTCGATCTCGATTTACCGCCCAAGCGGGGGCGGGTTTATTAGACGAGCAATTTTAGGCGGAGATTGTTTGTAAAACCCGCCCCTACCAATCGGTTAAGCTCTTAGCTGAACTGGCATTACCAAGAATGTAGCATTAACTCCGCCCAAAGGCTGGAAAATTACTGGGGCTAAAGCACCGTTTAATTGCAGTTGAATTTCTGGGGATTGAGCCGTTTTCAAAATGTCAATTAAGTATTTCACGTTGAAAGCAATATCTATGCTATCTCCCGAAATTTGTGCGGGCATTGACTCTTTGCCACAGCCGACATCTTTAGCATCTACAGACAAAGTAATTTCCTGATTCTCCTCGTCGATGCTGCATTTGAGAATATTATTTTTTTGGTCGGCAAAAACGGCAATTCTTTCTACTGCTGCTAAGAACGATCGCCTTTCTAAGGTAATTTGTCGCTCAAAAGACGGCGGAATCAACTGCCGGTATGCGGGATATTGCCCTTCCAAGGTGCGGGTTGTCAGCCGCTGGTCTGCCCATTCAAACACTACTTGACCGTGTTCAAAATGCAGCGTGACAGGTTCAGTCCACTGCCGCATCACCAGCATTCTTTCTACTTCCCGCAATGCTTTAGCGGGGACTGTCACCTCAAATTCTTCTTGGGTTTCTTCGCCTTCAGATTTTTCATTGGCAGTTTGAACTACTGCCAATCTGTGGCCGTCTGTAGCTGCAAATTCCAGGCAATCTTGCAATACCTTTAAATGCACGCCTGCAAGTACCTGTTTTGCCTCGTCGGGGCTAGTAGCAAATAAAGTTCCTTTGAGTCCTTCTATCAAGGCTTCCGGCGGCAATTTGAGGATTGTTCCGGCTTCTATTGCAGGCAATTCTGGGAATTCTTCCGGGCCCATGCCTCTAACTTGGTAGCTGCCAGAACTGCAAGTGAGATATGCTACGGTGTCTCCCGCTTCGTCTTCTAGAGTAATCTCTCCATCTGGGAGTCTCGAAACAATATCGTTGAGTAATTTAGCGGGTATGGTAAAACTGCCACCGCCAGTCACTTCTGCTGCGAAGCTGGTACGAATGCCTAAACTGAGATCGAAAGCTGTCAAGCTAACCCGCTGATTTTCCTCATCCGCTACTAAGAGCACGTTGGCGAGTACCGGATGTGTCGGGCGGGAGGGAACGGCCCGACTTACCAACGAGAGGTTGGCGTTGAGGTCACTTTGGGTGCAAACCAATTTCATGGTACGAAGGTTAATTAACCGGATTTGAAACAGAAACAAATGGTATCACAGAAAGCCGGCGGGTCAGTTTTTCTCTGTCAGGGGTTAAGCCTGGGGCTAGAAACCGGGTTTCTAGGCAAAATTTTGCCTGTAAAAACGAGAAATCTTCGTAGAAACCGGGTTTCTGAGGTTAGCGCGCGTCGTGAACTATCTGTGTAGGGTGCGAAGGGCTCACCAGTTTTTTTTTAATTTATTGAATTATTTTTGTGTCGATCGCCCTGTGGAAACTGTGGAAAAAAAAGCTAACTGCTTGCTGCGCGTCACTTATAGGTAATAAATACCTGTGGAAAACTTGTGGAAAAGCTGGTGCGGTCGATCGCCCATTTTTGTGCAAAAGCTGTTTCGGGCGATCGAGTAAAGTTTTCCACAAACGGCAGGCAACTTTTCCACAGGTTTTTCCACAGGCAAGATAGTCTATTATGGGGCATTGGGAATTGTTGACTGTTGACTGTTGACTGTTGACTGTTAACTGTTGACTGTTGACTGTTAACTGTTAACTGTTGACTGTTGACTGTTGACTGTTGACTGTTGACGGCGTTGAGTGATGACAACTGACAACCGACAACTGACAACTGACAACCGACAACTGACAACTGACAACTGACAACTGACAACGGACAACGGACAACTGACAACTGACAACTGACAACTGACATATTCTCAAGTTTTGCGGCTGACAACATTAATTCGATCGCTCAACTGACGCAAAGTTTGAGCCAAATTCGGGTCAGTGTTCCGCAACTGAGCAATTTTTTCGCAACTGTAAAGCACAGTCGTGTGATCTTTGCCACCGAATACTTCGCCAACTTTCGGCAAACTCAAACCAGTATGCTGCCGAATTAAATACATCCCTATTTGACGTGCCAGACTAATTTCTCGCCTGCGGGAAATTCCTTTCAAATCTTCCACAGAAACATCAAACTCCTCAGCCACAACAGCAATTACTGCATCTGGCGTTGCCTCTACGCTTTCAGTTTGCGGATTCAAAACCGGGGCGAGATTTTCCACGGTCATCGGCAAACCAGTAATTGAAAGATATGCTACCGCCCGAATCAAAGCACCTTCCAATTCCCGAACGTTGGAAGTGTAACTAGAAGCAATGTATTCAATGACATCTCGCGGTAGCCTCATATTTTCATACTCAGCTTTTTTCTGCAAAATTGCCATCCGAGTTTCCAAGTCTGGCAATTGAATGTCGGCAATTAATCCCATCGAAAATCGGGAACACAAACGCTCTTGCAGGCGGGGGATTTGCTGTGGCGGACGATCGGAAGCTAAAACTACTTGGTTTCCCGATTCGTGCAAAGTATTAAAAGTGTGAAAAAATTCTTCTTGAGTGTATTCTTTGCCTTCAATAAATTGGATATCATCTATTAATAAAACATCCGCTGCTCGATAATGATCGCGGAAAGTTTGCATACTGTCTTTGCGAATGGCGGCGATTAAATCGTTAGTAAATTTCTCAGTAGAAACGTAAAAAATCTTGGCGTTGGGGTCAATTTCCAAGCGATAATGACCGATCGCCTGCATTAAATGAGTTTTGCCCAAACCGACGCCACCGCACAAAAATAGGGGATTGAATTCTCGGCCCGGAGACTCGGCTACCGCGAGGGAAGCCGCGTGAGCCATGCGGTTGTTAGAACCGACGACAAAGCGGGAAAAGAGGTATTTGGGGTTTAAATTGGCGGGTTTGGGGGGGTGAAGCGAGTGGCTTTCCGGGATATCCGCGATGGGGGAGGGCCAAATTATGGCCGAGTCGCTGCTGCCGCCTGTTTCGTTTCCCCCGGCAATTGTCAAGTAAATCTCTACGGGATAGCCGAGAATTTCTGCGACGGCATCGGCAAGGATTTCTCTGTAATATTTTTGCAACCAATTACGAGCAAAGGGGTTGGGGGCGCTGACGATCAAACAGTTATTTTCGAGTTGTTCGGCCCTAGCAGTTTTGATCCACGTCTCAAAGCTAGGTCTGCTCAGTTGTACCTGGAGACGTTCAAGTATCTGATTCCACAGACTTTCGAGGGGAATGTCCACTGCTCACCTCTGCCGATCGGCATTCAAGATATTAATTCTACTCTAGAGAGTTTAGTCCTCAGATGCTAAAGTTTAAGGGAGTCTGCCGTAGCACGGGCGAGGGCCCGACGCCATCGCCCAAAAATTTGGCGGCTCTGCAGTCCTGCGCCAGGTATCGGGGAGCGGATCAGCAAATATTTAGATTTGGCAGGAAAGCCTTAAAACATGGCCATGAAGAGTTCTACTGGCAAATTTTGGAAGCAACCGGCAATTTACATATTGCTGCTGGTAACGGGAGCCGGGGCCGCCATGTTGGGCGATCGTCTGACGGTTTCTCAATTTCGTGCAAATTCTGGCGATTCTGGACAAAGGGCGCTGGAACCGAAATTGCAACTGCCTCCTAATACAAAGGATCGAGCTAGGAAAGTCTTGCCGCCGGTTTCCTTGTCGGGCGACGCGGCTAATGTGAATTTTATTGTGGCGGCGGTGGCAAAAGTTGGGCCGGCAGTGGTTCGGATCGATGCTTCGCGGCTGGTGAAACCGGGAAATAGAGGGCTGTCGCCGGAAGATTTTTTTGGCAGAGAACCGAATTCGGGCGGCCGGGGCGGGATCGAACGGGGCACTGGTTCGGGTTTTGTCATCGGTGCAGACGGCTTGATTCTCACTAACGCTCACGTTGTAGAGGGAGCCGATACGGTAAATGTAACTCTCAAGGACGGCCGCAGCTTTCAGGGGCGGGTGTTGGGGGCGGATAAGGTGACGGATGTGGCTGTGGTGAAGATTGAGGCGAATAATGTGCCTGTGGTGACGATCGGCAATTCGGATAAGCTGTTGTCTGGGGAATGGGCGATCGCCATTGGCAATCCTTTGGGTTTGGACAATTCCGTAACTGCGGGAATTATTAGCGCTACGGGGCGATCGAGCACTGATGTGGGCGTACCTGACAAGCGGATCGGTTTTATTCAAACAGACGCTGCAATTAATCCGGGGAATTCCGGCGGCCCGCTGCTGAATGCTTCGGGCCAAGTTATTGGCATGAATACGGCAATTATTCAAGGTGCTCAAGGATTGGGGTTTGCGATTCCCATTCAGGCGGCGCAACAGGTGGCGAAGGAACTGATTACGACGGGGAAAGTCGAACACGCTTATTTAGGCATTGAAATGGCGACGCTGACTCCCGATGTTAAGGAGCAAATTAACAGCAACGCTAACAGCAGCCTGCGAGTTGCAGTCGATCGGGGTGTGGCTATTGTTAGTGTAGTTCCTAATTCTCCCGCAGCAGCAGCCGGTTTGCGGGCTGGAGATGTGATTCAAAAAATTAACAATCAGCCGATTATTCAGTCGGAGGCTGTTCAGGAGTTCGTGCAAAATGCTAAGGTTGGCGGGCTGTTGCAAATGGAAATCAACCGTAACGGGCAAATAGTTAATTTGACTGTTAAACCGGGGAGTTTGCCGGTTCAAAAAGTTGGATAAGAAGGAAAGCACGACACGGATTTGGACACGGATACACGGATTAATTATTGAGTGAGTAAGTTATATTTTGTTCCTCCACCCAACCGACAAAACTGTAACAACAAATAACCAATAACGACTAACCAATAACTATGGCAGAAATATTACAAATCTCACAATTAGGAAATCCCGTATTGCGCCGCCGATCGCAAGTTGTCGAGAATATTAAGGACGATCGCATTCAAGAGTTGATTGACAGCTTAATATTTACAGTACAGCAGGCAAACGGAGTGGGGATTGCCGCCCCTCAAGCGGCTCAGTCCGATCGCCTGTTCATCGTGGCATCCCGCCCCAACCTGCGGTATCCCCAAGCACCCCACATGGAACCCACAGCGATGATTAATCCCCGGATTGTGGCTGCATCAACAGAGACAGTCAAAGACTGGGAAGGCTGTTTGAGCATTCCGGGGATTCGGGGATTGGTGCCGAGAAGTAGGGCGATCGAGATAGAATACACCAGTAGAGACGGCAAACTCCACCGACAAGAATTGACAGACTTTGTGGCCAGAATTTTTCAACACGAACACGACCATTTAGATGGAATCGTGTTTTTAGACAGAGTGGAAAATACCCACGAACTGATGACTGAGGATGAGTACCAGCAGCAATTTGTCAAGCGGCTCTGACAATACGGGAGCAATTCTCCAATCCAAAATCCCAAATCCCAAATCTAAAATCTAAAATCGATTGACCGAGGACAAGTACCAAAAGCAAATTGTCAAGCTGCTCTGACAGTTGGTATAATTGTTAGCAGTAATATCAGAGATGTTGCAAACAGGAGAGCAAATGTCTATCAACTTAGAAAAAGGCGGGAGAATCAATCTCTCTAAAGAAGCACCGGGGCTAAAAAATGCCGGGATTGGTTTGGGATGGGATACCAATGCTACCGACACCGGCGCAGCGTTTGACTTAGATGCTTCCGTGTTTATGTTGGGGGCTACTGGCAAAATCCCCGGCGAAAAATACTTTGTTTTCTACAACAACAAGGAGTCGCCGGACAGTTCTGTAATACATCTGGGAGATAGCAGAACTGGAGAAGGATTTGGCGATGATGAAACCGTTACAGTCGATTTAACCAAAGTCGATCCGGCGGTGCAAGAAATTGTGTTTGTGGTAACTATCCACGAAGCAGAATCGAGAAGGCAAAACTTCGGTCAAGTGCGGAATGCTTTTATCAGGATTTACGACACTACTACCAACACAGAGGTAACGAAGTACGATTTGGACGAGGATTTTTCTAGGGAGACTGCGGTGGAGTTTGGCAGACTTTACAAGAAAGACGGCGAGTGGAGGTTCCAAGCTGTAGGAGAAGGCTACAATTCCGGCTTGCAAAGCTTTGTAGATAAGTATGCCGCATAAAATGTCGATCGCTCCTAGCTAAATAAATCGAGGGGAAATTCGGAAACAGGAATGTTTCCCTCGATTTTAAGCAATCAGACTCATGAGGTGACAAACCAGATGGGAATTCAATTAAAGAAGGGCGAAAGATTTAATCTTTCTAAAACATCTCCCAGTTTAACAAAAGTTGCGATCGCCCTGGGATGGGAAATAGCAACTCAACTAAATTTATCGGACTCAAACCCGCAAAGCTGCGATATCGATGCCTCTGTTTTTGCGTTAGGTTCTGATGGCAAAATCCCTGATGAAAGATACTTTGTATTTTACAATAACTCGCAGTCGCCGGACGGAGCGATCGCCCATTCGGGAGATAATCAAACTGGTCAAACTCAAGGGGATGACGAGATAATTGATGTAGACTTAGAAAAGGTAACGGCTGCTGTTGAGGAAATGGTTTTTGTGGTCACGATTCACGACGCACAAGCTAAACATCAAAATTTTAGCCAAATCAGAAATGCTTTTATCCGATTGTACGATCGCCAAACCGGCAGCGAACTAGCGCGCTATGATCTAACAGAAGGTTTTTCAGAAGAAACAGCAGTCGAGTTTGGACGGTTGTATAAAAAAGATGCAGCTTGGAGATTTCAGGCCGTAGGGCAAGGATATAAAGCAGGGTTGCAGAGTTTTGTTGATAAGTATCATTCAGAGATTAAACAGGAAGAAAAGACACTAGAACCGCCTAAAGTCAACAAAGTAGAACTGCCTAAATTAGAGAGGCCTGAAGCTAGCCGGAAAATTCAACAAGCTATGGCAATAAAACTTGAAAAAACAGGCGACTCGCACAAAATAAACCTCAGTAAATCAGGTAGTTCTGAGTTGCTTGCAGTTCACGCCAATCTCGACTGGGAAGAAGTGCAAAATCGGGGCCGATTTTCGGGAAAATTCCTGGGAGTAAAGGGGACTCCCGATCTGGATCTTGGTTGTATGTACGAGATGGCTAACGGCGAAAAGGGAGTGATTCAACCCTTGGGAAAATGCTTCGGATCAAAAACGTCTTCACCCTACATATTTCTCGATAAAGATGACCGCACTGGCGCGACTGAGGGAGAAAATATGTATATTTTTAGACCTGATTTGATTAAACGGGTGATGTTTTTTGGTTTCATCTACGCAGGGGTTCGCGACTTTAAAACTGTGCGGGGACGAATGTTGTTCAAAATCAGCAACGGTGAAGAAGTATATCTCGAACTCGATAATCCAGATAGCAATAGAAATTTTTGTGCGGCGGCAATGATTCAGAAGAAAGGTTCCCAGATTGTAATACTAAAAGAGGAAAGATACTTTCGCGGACATGAAGAAGCGGATCGCTACTACGGATTTGGATTTAATTGGTATGCCGACACTAAGTAGTGGTGGCAGTCGAGTAGAGTTCATCCAGTTAAATAAAACAACTGGTTGAACAACTGATATCTTCCAATTTACTTAAGTTCTAATACACTTTAGGGAGTCACAAAACTATGGCTATCAACTTGACAAAAGGGCAATCAATCGTTCTCAGCAAAAGCGAATACGACTTGTCCAGACTGACAATGGGTTTGGGCTGGGATGTTGCACAAGCTAAAAAAGGTCTTTTCGGGCGAAGCAGCGGTGCAAATTTTGACTTAGATTCCTACGCTATGCTGCTGGGAGAAAATGGCAAAATAAAAAACTACAAAGAGGATGTAATTTATTACTCTCATTTGGAGTCAAAGGACAAAACAGTTGTTCACTCAGGCGACAATCTCACGGGGGCTGGAGACGGAGACGACGAACAAATAGTGGTGAAACTGAGTTCTTTGCCAGCAGAATATCACAAAATTATTTTGGGCGTAAATATTTACGATGGAAAAGAGAGAAAACAGCATTTCGGCCTGGTAGAAAATGCTTTTGTGAGAGCTGTAGATGCCGCCGGGAAAGAAATAGCTCGCTATCGCTTGTCAAATGACCCATCTTATGAAGGAAAATTAAATATGTTGATGGGAGAAGTTTATCGAGAAGGCGGCGAGTGGAAGTTTAAGGCTTTGGGAAATCCTTTGGCTGAAGATATGAACGGTGTTGTCGGTTCGTTTATGCGGTGATATCAAATCTGTTAAATTCAGGCTTGTAGGGGCGGGTTCACCAACAATATTAGCCAATAATTGACGAGCTAAATAAACCCGCCCCCGCCCAACGGTAAATCAAAATGCACATTTTCTGCATAATTGTAGATACTGTCTTGATCTGTCAAGGGGTAGCGAGTAAATAATTGGGGTCGAAAGGCTTTTGGGACTTTAAAATA
>NZ_JAUBOV010000101.1:3071-21860 GCF_036700405.1 Microcoleus sp. T3_D1 | reverse complement strand
TTTGAGCGTATAGAGGTGCTTTGATAACGCCTCCCGTGAGTTTTCGGATTCATTCAAGAATCCCCGTGGCTTCAGCCTTGGGGAGTATCAATTTCCCAGCGTTTCGGCAACTAAAAGTTCCAGTGGCAAATAAATTCAGTTCCAAACTCCTTGGCCCTTCACTCTCCGAAGGCAGCCATCAAGACCTTTCCCTAGAGTCTACACTCTGGGATTTGCCCCTGTATGACTTTCAGGTTAAATCGAGCTGCTTAGCCGTGGCAGTTGCCGAAATGTTTGAACAGCACCCCCTAGTGCCGGGAGTCGTCTTGATGGAAGCAGGAGAGTTTGCTGGCATGATATCCCGCAGGCAACTGCTGGAATATTTGCTCAAACCCCAAGGCCCTGAGCTATTTTTGCAGCTGCCACTAAAAGTTCTCTACAGTTACGCTCGCGTCGAAATATTATTGCTTCCAGAGAGTACAACCATATTGGCCGCCGCCCCACAAGCTCTGCGTCGATCGCCCGAATTGCAGGCAGAACCGATCGTCGTCCAAATAGACTCCCAATCTTACCGACTCTTAGACCCTAACGCACTCAACATCGCGTACTGGCAAATTCGCGGCATAGAAACTCAAGTCCGCTACGAAAGAGCCCAAACTCAAATGATTCAAAGCGAAAAAATGGCTAGTTTAGGCCGTTTAGTCAACGGAGTCGCCCACGAAATTTTAGATCCGGTAGGCTTTATTTGGGGGAATTTAACCTACGTAAGCGACTACAGCAAAAACTTGATGGAATTACTCTCAGTTTACGACGCATACTGTACCGATCCCCCGCCGGAAATAGCACGGCTCAAAGAAGAGATAGACTATGACTTTTTGCAAAACGATTTTCTCCGAACTGTGGCCAGCATCAAATCAGGCGCAGAACGTTTGAGCAAGTTGGCAACCAGTTTGCAAAACTTCTGCCACATCGACGATATTTATCCGAAACCAACCGACTTGCACGCCAACATAGACAGCATACTTTTGCTGCTCAAAAGTCGTTTGACTAGGGAAATCCAAGTAGTGAAAAACTACGGCTACCTGCCACCAGTGCCGTGCTATGCAGGACAGCTAAACCAAGTATTTATGAATATCTTAACCAACTCTATTCATACATTAATTAACGAAGCAGTCGGTCAAGAATTGGCGAAAGAGTTCAAAGGTGGAGGACTCAGAGAGGCGGATCGCCAGCCTAAAATTGAAATCACAACTCAAGTCTGCTGTCCCGAACCGGCGTCGGATTTAGACAAACTTCATGTTCGCTGGGTTTCGATTTGCATAGCAGATAACGGGCCAGGAATGTCACCTAGCAAGTACAAAAAAATCATAGAATCATTCTCTACGGAAAAACGCGCCCTCAAAGAAACCAGTTTAGCAGTTAGCTATCAAATAGTGACGGGCAAACACGGCGGTGCATTCAGAATGCGATCGGAGTTAGGCAGAGGCACTGAATTTGAAATTTTGTTACCGTTAGCTTAAAGAAGGAAAGCACTACACGGATTTTGACACGGATACACGGATGAATTATCTAGGGTGAGGCAGTAGTCAACAGTCAACAGTCAACAGTCAACAGTCAACAGTCAACAGTCAACCATTATCTAACTGACTGCCGCACATTTTACAAAATCTAGCATTAGCATCGTGTACAGACCAACCGCAACCTTTACAAACAGCTTCTCCGTGATTAGCACTTTTAACTAATTGTTTAATCAAATCCCCCAATTGCCAAGGAATCAGAGCAATTCCCGTCAAAATCATCAAAATAGTCAGAAAACGACCGGATTCCGAAATCGGAGTAACATCGCCAAAGCCCACCGTGGTCATCGTGACAACCGAGAAATAAACAGCATCCAAAAAAGTCGCAAAACTTTCGGGATTGGCCGGATGTTCGACTTGATAAATCAAACCAGAATAAACAAAAATTATTGCCAGCAAAGTAAACAAAATCCGAGCAAAAATCACCCCATCTTCGCTGCTGATGCGGAAAATAGAAATTTTTAATTCCAGAAAACGGATGAGTCGGAGAATTCTAAACCAGCGAAAAATTCGGATAAAACTAACGTTGACAAATCCCAGTAAAAATGGTAAGATTGCCAGCAAATCAATAATTGAAAAAAAACTAAAAATAAATTTAACTCGATCTTCGGCACACCACAGCCGCAATAAATACTCAAACACAAAAAAAACTAAAAGCGCTGTATCGAGAGTTTGCAAATTAATTCTCACAGTTTCCGAAATCGGGTAAGTTTCGGCGATGAAGCTGGTCGAAGATAGGAGAATTAGTCCGGTAAGGGTTAAATTGACGGTTCTGCCAATTGGGGTTTCGATGTCTTCGAGATAAAATCCAATTTGCGATCGGGTTAACATAGATGAGATAATTAATACCATTTATGAGGTAAGGGAATTATCGCATATGAGTATCGAATTAACTAAGGGTGACAGGTTCAATCTTTCTAAAGAAACTCCTGATTTCAGTAAAATTGCGATCGCCCTGGGTTGGCAAGTCAGCCAGACAGCACAAAACTGCGACATTGACGCATCTGTTTTTATGTTAGGGGCGGACGGTCGGATTCCTGATGAAAAGTATTTTGTATTTTACAACAATCTGACCTCCCCCGACGGTGCGGTGAGGCATTCAGGAGACAGCGCGACTGGCCAAATAGACGGAGATGATGAGACGGTTTATGTGGATTTGAGTAAAATCAATTCGGCGATTCAGGAAATTGTGTTTATTGTGACTCTTCACGAGGGACAGGAAAAGAATCAAAGTTTTAGTCAAGTTACAAATGCTTTTATCCGGCTTTACAATTCAGAGAATCTTAGCGAATTGGTTCGGTACAATTTAAATCAGATTTTTTCCCAAGAAACGGCTTTAGAATTTGGACGCTTGTACAAGAAGAATGGCGAATGGAGATTTCAGGCGGTAGGACAGGGATATAATGCTGGGTTGCAAAGTTTTGTAGATAAGTATTACGTTGAGAATGCGGTTGAGAAAAGCTCGAATGCTGGTGGGAAGGTTGATGATGCTGAGGTTGTGAGGCGGTTTAGCGATCGGGTGGATCGGTTATTGCGCGAAGAGGCGATCGAGGAGACACCGATTCCAGTATCTAGCGAAGCGGTAGAACAGCCTGCTGCTACTCCTGTGAATGCGGATACTGTGCAATCTGAGGAAGAGGCAAAAATAGATGATTCTGCACTAGAAAATCTGGAACCCGCTATTAGTGCTGAGGAATTTTGGAAACGGTATGAAGATGGAGAACGCGACTTTACAGGGATTAACCTAGCGGGAGTGGATTTAAGTGGCAAAACTCTCGACTCTAATGTCAGTCTAAGTCAAGCAAACCTGAGCAGTGCCAATCTAACAAAAGCCAACTTAACAGGAGTAAATTTGATTGGAGCTAACTTGCAAGGGGCAAATTTGAACTTAACAAACTTGCGAAGCGCAGATTTAATTCAAGTTAATTTGAGTGGCGCTAACTTAATTAAGGCAACATTGTCTTCCGCAAGACTAATTCAGGCAAATTTGAGTCAAGCTAACTTAAGCGAAGCAAACTTAAATAGCGCAAACCTGACTACAGCAAACCTCAGTAGAGCTAACTTAACTCAAGCAAGTCTACATAGTGTTAACCTGACAGGAGCCGATTTAAGTCACTCGAAGGTAACTAAAGTGAACCTAACTTATGCAAACCTCAGTGGCGTTAACTTAACAGGGGTAAGTTGGGCTGGGGTAAATCTTGAAGGAGTTAACCTTAGTGGCATGAATTTAAGTGGGGCGAATTTGACGGGCGCAAACTTAAGTCATGCTAAGTTGATTGGGATTAACTTAAGTGGAGCAAGTTTGAGTGGGGCAAACTGTTTAGGCGCTAACTTGGATGGTGCTAATCTCACAGGGGTAAATTTGATTGGGGTAAACTTACAAAGTGTTAATTTGAGCGGGCAAAAATTGAGTGGTTTTAATCTTTCTGGGGCTAATCTAAATGGAGCAAACTTAAGTGAAGCAGACTTAAATTCTGCAAACTTGTGCGGGGCAAATTTGAGCTTTGCAAACTTAGAGAAAACTAACCTGAAGGAAGCTAAACTGCTTGGGGCAAACCTGGAAAAGGCAAAACTCGCAGGTGCAATTATGCCAGATGGCACAATTCACGAATAAATTCGATCGCCAATATTAAAAAGCAAGGTGGGCAATGTATTGGTGTGAAGTTAACCGAAAGTCCACCAGGGAATGAATTCCCTGGCTAATAGCTTAAGTCCTCTGAAGAGGACTAATGAGTTCTTCAGTCCTCTTCAGAGGACTTTTGCTATGAGGCAGGGAATTCATTCCCTGCCGGACTGAGGGAAATAGCGTTAAATTGATACCAATAGTGGGGTGTGCATCGCCCTAGAAATAGATTAGGATTAGTATTAAATATCAAATACATAGATTTTCCATGAATGAATCTGACACAGAAATTATAGAATCTACCCTCAGATGGATGACGGAGTTTGTCGAGTTACCGCATCCAGTTTTCAGCGATTTACCGATTTGTCCCTTCGCTAAAAAAGCACGCTTGGCTAATCAAATTTTATTCAAAATCGAGCGGTTTTCAGCGCTGACTGAGTTCGATCGCGATTCTGCCATCATGAAATCGATTCATGAATTTTACAATTCGGAATTTGAAATCATGGTAGTAATTAATCCCGAAAAAACTGCAATTAGTGCGCCAGAAACTAAAGAACTGATAGACAAATTGAATAATCAGATTTCCGAGTTGGGCTTGCTGGCTTTTCACATCCATCCCGAAGAAGATTTTAATATTGACGGGCTTCATACTCGGAGGATGCCCTATCCCGGCTTCACTGTTCAAGTAAATTCTAAGCTGAAGCCAGCTTCCGATGCTTTAGAGAAAACTGAATATTACAAAAATTGGACTGCCGAACAACTAAAAAATTTCGGGATTCCGAGAAATTGACGATCGCCCTTCCCCCCTTTCTCCCTGTCTTGCTTCGCGCCCTTGGCTACTTTCATCGCTTCAATCCTCCATGAGTTTGGTGAGAGTGGTAAAAATACGATCGCACTCTGAAGAAGCCTTGCGAACCTTGTCAACATCCAACATTTCTAACAGCTTGGAAGCGTGCTGTATCTTTTGATATTCGCCTTTCGATTTTGTGTCGCGGCTAGCTGCTTTCAGACTTCGTTCTAACAAATCCTTTTCAATCGTCTCTACATTGATATTTTTAGGAATCTCATTTTGTTTAAATCCCTGTCCGTAAAATCTTTTTAAAGTATCAATATCAGCTATCAACCAAGCTTCCATCGCTTGCACCATGAGATAGCAATGAGTGTCATCAACCCCAGGCGAATCCCAATTATCCCTCCACTTCAAATGCTCCCAAGGCGGCTGCTTTACAGGGGCTTCTGAGTCAACTAAAAGGATGATAAAAGCATTTGGGTGATCTGCCAAAGCATTCTTGAAATCCCTGAAAGCATTATTCCGGGAACCGCAAACAGTGATATTCCACTTGATTTTATTGCTGCGGGCAACCTCCACAAGTTCTTTGAAAAAAAAGCTAAATCCTCCTCGAAGTAATTGCTTTGTATTCTTGCCATCGCCGCCGCCTTCGATGTAAATGCGAATCTCCTTTACCATCGGTTGCCCCCGATTTCTCCCATCCGCCAAAGGTCTCCCAAACTGTAATTCTCAAGCCATTTTTTCAGTCGTTCGGGATCGAGACGGCTCAGGTGACTTCCTCTATCATCCCGATCGCATATTAACACTGACTCAGGACTCAGAGCCGACACTAAAGCATCGGAATGGGTTGTCACAATCAATTGTGTGCGCTGTGAGGCTTCGATCAACATTTCAGCAACAGCAGGCAGAATGTCGGGATGCAAGCCAATCTCCGGTTCTTCAATACAGATAAGTGGCGGAGGAGTTGGATCTAGAAGTAAAGCTATTAAGAATAAATAACGCAGCGTACCATCTGATAAACGAGTTGCGGGTATTGGCTGAATTAATCCTGTTTCGCGGATGAATATCTGGACAGTACCGCCATAAATCTTGATACTCAGTTCTTCAGCAGCATCATAGAACAGCTTTAATTTGTCAATAATTTGCCTGCTTCCTAATTGATACTGTAAGTTATTTAAAACCAGTCCTAAGTTGCCACCATCTTCTAAAAGCGGATGTTCTGGCAAGTCAGTTTGCTGAGCTTTTCTAGATATTGAATCTCTCCCTGTCTGCCAGTTACGATATAAACCAATGTCGGCAAATTTATTTCCCAGATATGAGAGTTCTGGATATTGTTCGGGATCTTTTCTTTGAGATAAGATAGATTGATCGGGAATGATATCTTCTCGCCGCAGATTCCGCAGCGTTCTTGGTTGCTGCTCGTTTTCCTGTATAACATTGATAACAGGGCGACCCCGATCGCTATAACGGTAGTAAAAAAATGGATTGCTTTCAGAACTATTGCGCGGTTCCATATCTTCTATAGCTTCGTCCACTACTTCAAGTCTCTGACCGGATGTGGTAAAACTAATCTGATAGCGCAGTGGCATCGTTCGTTCTGGGTAATCTAAAATAGCCTCAATTTTTGCTGTGGGAGTACCTTTTTCACCTTTCCACAGAAAATCGCTGATACCACCTCCTTGACGAATCGGAGCAAGTAAGTCGGTAGGTGTTGCCTTCAACACTCCCATCGCTTCAATTAAGTTAGACTTGCCGGATGCGTTAGTACCGATCAATACATTCAGGGGTTGCAGTTCAATTTTTTCCCCCTCACTTCCATAGGAAAGGAAGTTTTGCAGTTGCAGGGAGTGAATAAATCTCTTGCCTTCCACCTTGTCCTCCTATGCCAATTCTGAACTATTATACTTTACGAAAGCTTTTGTTTTTAGTCTTGAATTAAGTAGGTCTCAAAACTACCGATTCCAAGTCTTTGCCTTGAAGTCGGAGGGGGAGTGAGATATCCCGATCGATCCCACAACAGGCGACCTACTCTCCTCCAACGGTCTGTGACCCATTACAATTAATTCAGCAAAAAATCTTTACACATAAGAACTCATGCAGATCAAGTCAACAACCCGCCATATTCGCATATACACCGCCATCCTCGAAGATAACGAACTCGTCCCCAGCAACGACCTTTTGACCCTCGACATTGACCCAGATAACGAACTTAACTGGAACGACGAGTCAGTCAAACAGGTATATGCCAAATTCGACCAACTCGTAGACGCTTACGAGGGCGAAGACTTGACCGAGTACAACCTCCGCCGCATCGGTTCGGAGTTGGAACACTTGGTACGATCGTTCCTCCAAAAAGGCCAAATCAGCTATAACCTCAACAGCCGCGCTGTTAACTACAGCATGGGCTTGCCTCAAGTTGATTCCAAAGTTCACCTGTAAGGGCGATCGGGCGATCGGCATTTATGTCAACTTAAGATTGAAACCCATAATAAATGTCGCTTGTAGCTGAGTTTTGATCCCTCCTACTTCTCTTAATCAGGGGAGTACGGGGGAAAAGAGGGTTCTGTTTCGTCTCTCGCTTTGGGGATTGAGGGGGATTTAGACTTGGATACAGAGGAAAGGTGGAGATGGGGAGAATTGGGAAAATCTGCTTTTATTCTTCTTCCTGGTTCTTTCTGACTCCTGACTCCTGACTCCCGGCTTCTTCCTTCTTCCGACTTTGATCGGACTTCTCCCCCGCCTCCCCAGCATCAACCGGAGGACTTGGAACGCGATCGCGTTCCAAAAACTGTTTAACTGCTAATTGGCGGTTGGTCATAAACTGACCCCAAGCGCCGGGAAACAGCCCGTCCAAGGTTTCCACCAGCGCCCAAACCTCAAGATTCATCACTTTGTAATAAAAACTGTGAGAATGTTGAATGCTAGTGAGTATTTCGTCTATTTCAACAGCAGGCAGCAGCTTCGGATCGGGCAAATTCTTGGAAAAGGCGCTGGGTTCATGTGGGGCCATGGTTAAATACTCAACAGCTTGCAGAGGCCGATCAGTCGATTTTAGATTTTAGATTTTAGATTTTAGATTTTAGATTGATTCCACAGATGAATCTGGGGGCTTGAACTAAATATCTAATTTTTTTGGCTTTCCACGACTCCTGTCGGGGGCTTGCGTCCATCAGTCGATTTGAGGTTTGAGATTTTAGATTGACTCCACAGATGAATCTGGGGGTCTGAACTAAATATCTAATTTTTTGGCTGTCCACGACTCCTGTCGGGGGCTGGCATCCGTCAGTCGATTTGAGATTTGAGCTTTGAGATTGACTCCACAGATGAATCTGCGGGCCTGTATCCGTCTTTGGGTAGGGTTAAATTTAACTTCTGTTGCGAAACTAGGGTGCGAGGCACAGATGACCCTTCGCGAGAAAACCGACAATTGATATTTATTTATACCTGTCGGCTCAGGTGATTTCTACCTAGCTGCATCATACCATTAGAGTTAGTCTAAAATCTCAATTCCCTTGAGTGCTGCGATTTCTTCGGAAATGGCCGCTATCAGGAATATGCTGAAAACAGCGTGATTTCAAGCCGAGGACTTGGGCGTCGCGCGATCGTCTAACTCTGAAAGCTCCTAGCAAGAGTCCTCGGCGGGTTAACAAAATGGTAGACTATTTGTGTCAGTACAAGACATTAAAACCTACCCCTAGACTGGGGGAAAGTCACGCCTAAAACATTGTCAGGAGATATCGCTACGCACACAACAGTGCAAACGTGGTGAGCCTAGGAACCTGAAAAATCAGGATATTAGGACTGCGAAGTCTTAAGAATCTCCGTCTGTTGAGAAAGCGGGGGTGTCAAATAATCGCCACGTATCAACCCGTCGAGGTTCAATCGCTAAAATAGTTCAGATCAGCACGCTTGCCCAAAGGCGTCAGGAACCCTTATGCAAAACTCTGTGGCAAAACACTACTTATGGGCTTTAGGTGAAGGGATCAAAGGGTGTAAGCCAGGCGATCTGATCGCTGGTCGCTACTTGGTCAAGCGCGATCGACTTCTTGTCGATACTCAACCCGAACACTTGCCGGAACTGCCCGATGAGATTCCGAGTGTTGTCACTCCTTATCTGAGACTGTTTGCCTATCAGTTGCACGTACCTCAAGTATACGGCCTGGTATCGTCCAAGATGAGCAAGCTTTCGGGAGATATCTGGCTGCTGGAAAACGGGCCGATTTTGAAGGTGACGGAATCTTTAATGCCGGAATTGGCGGACTCCTGGAAAGGAGCCGCAGCGATGCGGCAGCTCAATTGGCTGTGGCAAATGGCCCAGTTGTGGCAACCGTGTATCGCTCAAGGCGTCGCTTCGACGCTGCTGACTCCCGAACTGCTACGGGTGGAAGGGCAATTGGTGCGGTTTCTGGAATTGCAGCCCGATCGCAAACCGCCTCATTTGTCGCAGTTGGGCAAATTGTGGCAGCAGTGGCTAGAAGATGCTCACCCGGCTATTGCTAATTTTTTGAGGCAACTTTGCCAGCAAATGGTTGCCGGTCAAGTGCGCCACGGCGAACAACTAATGGGCCAGTTGGATAAAGCTTTGGCAAAGTGCGGCCGATTTTACGATCGTCACGTTGAAATTGCCACGGGCACGGATGTAGGCAGATCCCGCGCTCACAACGAAGATGCTTGCTATCCCCCCAGCGGTACGCTGTTGGCAGGAAATCCGGGGGCGGAAGCTTGCGCGATCGTCTGCGACGGTATCGGTGGACAAGACGGCGGCGAAGTCGCTTCGGAAGAAGCAATTGGTGTACTGCGCGACAAGTTGGAGCAAATGCCCCTGCATCAAGCTAATTGGGACCCGTTGAGCCTGACTTCCAAGCTGGAACGGGCGGCTTGTGCTGCTAACGACAAGATAGCCAGCCGCAACGACAGCGAACACCGCCAAGGCCGCCAGCGGATGGGAACTACCCTAGTTATGGGTTTAGCCCACATTCACGAGCTCTACGTCGCCCACGTCGGAGACAGTCGGGCTTACTGGATTACCCGCACCGGCTGCTATCAAGTTACTCTCGATGATAATGTGGCTTGCCGCGAGGTGCGTTTGGGCTACTCTCTCTACCGGGATGCTTTGGAACAAGTGGCCGCCGGAGCTCTGATTCAAGCTTTGGGGATTACTTCGTCCAACACTTTGCACCCGACTGTGCAGCGTTTTCCGGTGGATGAAGACTGCGTTTTGCTGCTGTGTTCCGACGGTTTGAGTGATAAAGACCGGGTTGAGGAATGTTGGGAAGCGGAGATTTTGCCAATTCTCGACGGTAGCATTAGTTTGGCTAAGGCGCGCGATCGACTGATTGAGATTGCTAATACTAGAAACGGTCACGATAACGTCACTGTTGCTTTAATTCACTGTCAAGCACATTTGAGGGAAGACGGCAATACTTTTACAGAACTGTCTGTCGCACCTTTAGATACGCCGATCGAACTCATTTCCGACAGCGAGGATATGCCAACGGATTTGACAGAAAGCACAAGCCTGGGCGAGGGGAATTCTCAAGGAAAAACGCTGTTGTTACCGCCGGAAAAAAGCAAAAGTTTATTTTCGCTGCTGCTGAAAATTTTATTTTTATTAGGGTTGGGGGGTGTATTTGCTTATTTTTTCATCCCTCCGGTGGGTCGGGCGATCGATACTGCCGGGGAGTCGATTTTCGGGAAACGCGGTTTAATTAATGCTGGAAGCACGCCGGAGAAAACAGTTGAATCTGTAGCTTCTCCGGTCAAATCTTTAGAAACAGGCTCGTTTATAGAGATTAAAAGTTCTGCGGCTGGGGAATTGGGAAAAGAGGGCGATCGCTTGGATTTGCGAGGCGCAATCGGTGAGTTGACTGTCAAAGGAACAGTCCCCGCCGGCAGCGTTTTGCAGGTGACAAACAAACAGCTTACGCCTCAAGGCAATTGGCTGGAATTGAAAGTTTGTTCGATTCCTGAAATAGTGCGATCGAACTCTCCGAAACCCGAGTCAAATAAAGATTTTTCTACAGTTTCAAAACCGACACTGAATCCATCTCCC
The DNA here is from genome assembly GCF_036700405.1 of Microcoleus sp. T3_D1. Taxonomy (NCBI): domain Bacteria; kingdom Bacillati; phylum Cyanobacteriota; class Cyanophyceae; order Oscillatoriales; family Microcoleaceae; genus Microcoleus; species Microcoleus sp. T3_D1. Next base: position 10,839 of record NZ_JAUBOV010000101.1, on the reverse strand, counting down.
GCTGTGGCAACTCCCACTCCCTCGCCTTCCCCGGTAGTTAAGCCAACAGTTGAAGTAGAAAGCGCCAAGCTGCAACCGGGCGAAATTGGATGGATTCAAGAACAAGCTGCTGTTGATAAGGTACTCTCCAACCCAGCCCCCAACCCAACTCAACAGGGGAAATGCGTTGCTTCTGACTCCAATCCCAATGCTAATTAAACTGTTAATGCTAGCTCCGATCGAGGTAATTTCCGTAAGTTTAGGAAAATGGAAGATGCAGCTTGCTAAAAATAGAATAGTTTAAGGCAGACACAGACCTCAAATAAAATTTGAGATCCCTCAAGCCGAAGATTCCTCAACTTTTTGATTCGAGATAAAACTATGACGAAAATTACAGACTATTTCCAGGGAGTTTATGCGGTAAATCTCCCTGAGAGGAAAGACCGACGCCAACTCATAGTCAAGGAATTAGAAGAAGCAGGAATGCCCCTCACGCCCCATAAGGTTGAGATATTTCCCGCAATCCGCCCCGACGAAGCTGGAGGTTTCCCAAACATTGGGGCGAGGGGATGCTTTTCCAGTCATGTAGGTATTCTCAAGCAGGCAAAACAGGAGGGGTTGAGCAATATTTTGATTGTAGAAGACGACCTAGAAATTTCAGCAAAGTTCAGAAGCGACCAAGCTGTTATCGTCGAACAACTGTGTCACCAAGATTGGGATTTCGTCTACTTCGGACACCTCGAAGAGGTTGAACAAAAGTCTCCTGTCGCCCTCGTACCCTTTTCTGAAGCGATGAGAACCACTCATTTTTACGCTGTAAATGGCAGGATTTTCGATCGCCTCCTGCGGTTTCTGGAAGAACTACAACAGCGACCTCCGGGACATCCCGACGGCGGCCCGATGCACCTCGACGGAGCTTATTCTACTTTCCGATCTCAAAATCCTGATGTTGTCACCTTGATTGCTTCTCCAAACCTTGGGTGGCAAAGGAGTTCCCGTAGCGACATCTCTCCTAATGCCTGGTTTGACCGTGTACCGGGGTTTAGGCAATTGGCAGGTGCAGCCAGAACCAGCAAAACAAGGCTAAAGCGTTGGCTTTCTAGTTAATTGAATTCGAGTTTAAAATCCTTCGCTTATATCAAATCTGTTAGCACAATCGCCCGGAAAATAATTAATACCAAATCCGGGTTTATTACTCCCTTTATGAAGGCGGCGGTTGAAACCTTTTGACCTCAAACTATACACATAAAGTCTGCCGCAGTCCGGTGTCAGGGTTCGGGGTGAGGATGTTGGAATTGGCTGGTTTTAGTGTGTTTTGACTTTCAACAGGCTTAATTTTTGTTAATGAACCGCAGAGGACGCAGAGGACACAGAGAAAGAAAGGAAGAGTTTAATCAAGCTTTCAATCCTTTATAGGGATTTAGGGGTTTTCCTGCCAATAAATTTAATATCTCTGTACTTTAACGGTGGCCACAACCGCGCAGCCATCCCAAATTCCTTTTACGCCCCAGATTCGATAAAACCCATCAACCAATTAGCCATCGTCGCCCTGCGAGTCTGTCGGGGCCCGAATTCCCCAATTTTATAGCCTTTAAAGCCCAATTTTTCCTTCAGCAACTGCTTGTTTTCTGGAGGGGTCGATCGAGTCAATTTCACAGTCGCCGGCCTAGAATCGATAAAATCCGGCGGTTCCGGGTACTCTTGCCGCCACTCGGCTGCAACACCTGCACTGTTCCACTTGCCAGTCTCGGCATCCCAGCGGTAGCCCAGATACAGCCAAACTAATCGGTTGACGGCAGCATCGTCGATTTCTTCGTTGAGGATAGCCCAAATAGTTTCGTTATTCAGCGGTGGTAATTCAGACATAAGCGCGATCGAATCGGAAATAAAAAAAGTTTAACTCACATTAAATAATATTATCAGGAACGGGCTCTCCGGCCCGTTCCACAAAAAATCATAGGAATTTGTTTGTGGGTGAACCTCCGAGCCCGCCCAAAATGCCACCCCCAAAAAATTAATTATTCAAAATCCCGTCTTTCTCGGCCATCGACAGCATTAAGTCAATCACGCGGCAAGAATAACCCCACTCGTTGTCGTACCAGGAAACAACTTTGAAAAACTTAGAATTCAGTTCAATTCCCGCACCTGCATCGAAAATGCTCGATCGCGCGTCGCCCTGAAAATCTGTCGAAACTACCGCATCCTCAGTATATCCAAGAATGCCTTTGAGTTCGCCGCTCTCCGAAGCTTTTTTCATTGCCTCGCAAATTTCTTTATAGCTAGTTTCCTTCGCCGTTTTGAAAGTAAGGTCAACTACAGACACGTCGGGAGTTGGCACGCGCAAAGCCATTCCCGTCAATTTTCCTTTCAATTCTGGCAACACCAAAGTAACAGCTTTTGCTGCACCGGTCGAAGATGGAATAATATTTTGCGCCGCACCGCGTCCTCCCCGCCAATCTTTTTGGCTGGGCCCGTCTACAGTTGGTTGAGTAGCTGTCATTGCGTGAACTGTCGTCATTAAACCTTCTTCCAATCCGAAGTTATCGTTAATAACTTTGGCAATTGGTGCTAAACAATTCGTCGTACAGCTAGCATTAGAAACAACCGTATCTTTTGTCGGGTCAAATTTGTGGTGGTTGACGCCTACTAGAAAAGTTGGAACTTTTTCCGGGTCTTTTGTCGGTGCTGAAAGTATTACTCGTTTTGCTCCCGCCGTCAAGTGTTTTGATGCGCCTTCAAAATCTGTAAACAATCCGGTAGATTCTACAACATAATCTGCGCCGGATTTACCCCAAGGCAATTCTGCCGGATTTCTAATCGATGTGCAGGGGATAAATAGTCCGTCAACGACAATCCCGTCTGGTTTGCTTTCAACTTCGCCGTCGTAAATGCCGTGGGTGGAGTCGTATTTGAAAAGATAAGCCAGGTTTTCTGGCGAAACTAAGTCGTTAATGCCGACAAATTGGATGTTGGGGTTTTTGATGCCGGCGCGCATGACTAGCCGTCCGATGCGACCAAATCCGTTGATGCCGACTTTTAATGCAGCCATGTTTAAACTCCTATTGAAAATCTCGTTAGTCGATCGGGCGTTAGCGTTAGCGAAGCGATCCGAAGGAAAGCCCGCCCCTACGGGGGCTACGCCAACGAAGAGGATCGCCTGTTGTGGCTTAGAATTTACCACGCTTACGGATTTTTGCAACTGATTCTTTTCTATATCTTAAGAATTCTGAATTCTGCCCCGGCTGGGAAGGGCAATTAATCCTGAAAAGACCGCTGACTAATGGCTAATGGCTGATTTTTGTCAACTTGTAAAAGTGCTATAATAGACATAAAATATTTTCAAAATTGCATTTTTTAAATCAGCCTAAAGTAATAATAAAAAACTTATCCAAAAGGAGAAACGGATTAGCATTCTCACCAGTGACGATTGTCGGAACCAAAGCCTAGGATGAAAGTCGCAGATACGCGCAAGGACACGGCATTGCCCTGTCCATACACATATGGCGTACAATCTATAGCAATCCTTGCAGGAGTCGTAAATTTTTTACCCCACCCCAACCCTCCCCGAACTCGCGGGGAGGGAGTAAGAAATTCACAAATGATGCGAGGATTGCTATATGTGTAGCTCAAATTTTCCGAATTGGTATAATGACTAATGACTAATGACTAATGACTAATGACTAATGACTACCCGACGCACCTAGTAATTAGCAATTCCACCGCATCTGAAATAAAACACGACCCACCAAATTTATTGAGCACGGGTCTAATGTTTTCTGCAACTGCAGAAACTTGAGCTGGTGAACAAAAAGCAAGCACATAAATGTTATCCAGCGCCGTCATTGATGAATCACGGGAAACATGATCCCTAGTGCTTTTTCCAGCTACATCACGAATCACCGAATAACCGGGTACGCCAGCTTTGTCTAAACCGTCTAAAATCTTGCCGAGTTCTACTGAGTGGGCTATGATTTCTACTCTTTTGACTGACTCCATCATCTCACCTCCAAAACATATTGATTCCGTATAGATACAGGGGAATGCCTACAATGATATTAAATGGAAATGTCACTGCTAAGGCAGTTGAAATGTAAAGACTTGGATTCGCTTCAGGAACAGTTAGGCGCATGGCTGCTGGTACTGCTATATAAGAAGCACTCGCGCACAATACGGCAAACAGCAAAGTGTCTCCCTGCGGCATTCCGATTAATTTGGCTATTAGCAAAGCAATTACTGCGTTGACTATGGGAATTAGGATTGCAAAGCAGATCAGAAAAATTCCTGCTTCTTGCAAATCTTTAATTCTGCTGGCTGCAACCAGCCCCATGTCTAGCAAGAAAAAAGTCAGAACTCCGTAAAACAAGTCTTGAGTAAACGGACTCATAACTTCCCAACCGTGTTCTCCTGTCAGTATACCCATAATTAGGCTGCCAATGAGTAGAAAAACTGAACTGTTTAGGAATGCTTCTTGCAACACTTCTGGCCAAACTATTTCGCGTTTTCCTTCTTCCCCGCCAAATACACTGACTAGAATGAGACCAACTATAATTGCTGGGGATTCCATTAATGCTAGCGCGGCTACCATGTAACCGTCAAAGTCGATCCCCTGTGCTGTGAGGAAGGAGGTTGCGGTGATAAATGTGACGGCGCTGATGGAACCGTAGGTGGCTGCGATCGCGGCGGCATTGTAGGAGTCGAGTTTTATCCTCAGTATGAAAAAAGTATAAATGGGTACTAGCATTGACATCAGCATCGCGGCCACAATTGTCAGGGCAACTTGCTGGTCAATTCCGCTTTTGGACAGTTCGACGCCGCCTTTAAATCCGATCGCAAACAGCAGGTACAGCGAAAACAGTTTGGGGATGGGCGCTGGAATTTCTAAATCAGATTTGAGAAAAATTGCCAGCATTCCCATGAAAAAAGCTAATATGGGCGGATTTAAGATATTTGACGCGACTAAACTCAAATCCACGATCGTTCACTCCCATTTCTTGCGTTTTTAATATTTCTTCCCCAGTAATTGTGGCACGAGAATGGATAAATAGACCGATCGAACTTGTGACACGAAAGCTCGATCGGGCTAAATACCGCCAAATACCCCAAAGGCGCACAGTGCACACCCTACAACGAGTAAGGCGTGCACTCGACACCCGCAAGCTAAGTATTGTGGTTTAACTAAGCAACACCCAAATAAGACTCTAGGGCTTCGGAACCACCGATCAACTTGCCGTCGATAAATACTTGCGGCACAGTTGTAGCCCCAGTCATAGCCCGGAGCGATTTGGTTGTGATCTCCCGGCCCAAGACAATTTCTTCATAATCCAAGCCCTTTTGACTCAGCATTGCCTTAGCCTTAGCGCAGAAGGGACAGCCCATTTTTGTAAACAGCGAAACTACCTTCGGCTTCGCTGCTGCGGAGTTGATGTAGTTGAGCATCGTCTCGGCATCGGACACTTTGAAAGGGTCGCCCGGTTCATCAGGCTCAATAAACATTTTTTCAACCAAGCCATCTTTTACCAGCATCGAATAACGCCAAGACCGCTTGCCAAAGCCTAAATCTGTTTTGTCTACCAGCATTCCCATGCCTTCGGTAAATTCGCCGTTACCGTCGGGAATTAACGTCACATTGTCTGATTCTTGGTCTTTTGCCCACTCGTTCATCACAAAGGCGTCGTTGACGGAAATACAAACAATTTCATCTACGCCGTTTTCTTTGAAAACTTTGGCCAATTCGTTGTAACCGGGGAGGTGCGTGGACGAACAAGTGGGAGTAAAAGCCCCAGGCAGCGAGAACACTGCTACGGTTTTGCCTGCAAATATATCATCGGTGGTGACATCGACCCACTCGTTGTCTTTGCGAGTGCGAAAGGTGACTTTGGGTACTCTTTGACCTTCTTGGTTCGTCAGCATGATTTTAAATTCTTGGGTACTTGGGTTCAATTCCTTTGCTTATTATAGCGTACTCATAACGAGTATGAGTTGTCAAGGGGAGGCGAGTTTTTTTCTCGGACTTGGGCGCGCGCGCGAGCTCAGTTCATTGTCTTTGCGACAGATAGCAGATTTAAAACTTGCTGTTTAACCCTCTTTTGTCACTCTGGAAAATTAAAAATGAGAACCAAATTTTCAACTGTAGATAGATCAAGGATTTGAGCATTTATTTTCTAACAGAATGGCCCAAATCAAGGTTTTTGGTAAAAGCCTTATGATGTAACCATCCCAGATTATTTTCTGCCGAAACTGACAAAAGAGGGTTAAGTAGGTCGGCAATTCTGTCTCCATTCCTTTGCTGCTGCTAACGGGTGAGGATTTTTTACACATTCTGTCAACATATCGATATCAATTCCTGCCAGCAATTCGCTTTGTGTGATTAATTCATAACCGCAGTTGGACACGAATTCAACCGGAATTTCTTCTCGCAAATGGTAGATAGAAAATCGGTCATTTCGCCAGAACCAAACCTCTCGCACATTCAACCTTCTATAGAGTTCTAGTTTATTGATGCTGCCACTGGTAACAATCACTTCAATTACCAAATCGGGAAATTCTTTATCTGTGCCAATACAGTAAGCTTCATCCGGTTCCGTACCGCCACGTTTTTCCTCTTGTCGCAGAGTTGTAGACCCAAAAGGAAAATATTCTATTTCAGCTTCTACAAAGTAAATTTCTAGCAGATTTCCAATGCCAGTTTTGCGACTTTCATGGCGGCGAGAAGGTGACATAATTTCCAAAACTCCATCTAAATAAGTAACTCGATATCCTGCCGCATCTCCAATCCGATTCAGCAGTGTCTCGTATTGTTCCCAGTTGGCGCTATCGGTAATGTAGCGATCTTCAGGATCTTGGCGTTGGAGTGCTTGTTCCTTAAGTAGCGTATCTAGCTCGAACGTCAGCATCGGTATTACCTCCTTACAAGTTGTTCTAATCTTAGCTCAACTTTATTCCCAATCAAACTGCCTCCCCAAATATTCCTCTAATTCCTGATTGTAAGGTCGGAAATAATCGCTCAACCTGTCGCGAACCGATTCATTTACCCGCTGATAAGAACCAGGATTAGCATTTTGGTATTCAGACAATTGATATTCCGGCAAATCTAAAAATTCTAAAACTTGCTTGACAGTTGTCGCCGCACCTGCATAAAAATCTTCGCTTTTCAAAATTAACAACTGTTCTGGGGGAAAGAAAGTCCGCCAGTTTTTTATAAATTCTATGTACCTACCGCGAGCTAAATAATTCCCCGGTTCTTCGCCGATGATGTATTCTGGATTTTGACTCAACCGTTCAACTTCATCGCTAATTGCTCGATCGAGCGATCGCGCTTCCCAATTTAAGCCAGCCAAGCGGTAAAATTGAGAAATCGCCCGATCGACCGGATTTCGCAAAAGTACAATCAGTTTAGCCTCTGGAAACGCGGTGTAGAGACGTTCCGGTGCTTCCCGAGAGTCAAAATAGCTCGGACTTGCTTCGCCAGTTACAAATTCCTCTCCCGAAGGCATTGGTGGAAAATGAGCCAAATACCAATCAATCCCTCTGTCAAAGTGCCACGAGAAAAAATCCATCTCCTTTTTAATCGGAGTCAAAATTTGCGGGTGTTGAGCTAAATAAGTATACAGAGAAGTCGTCCCGCACCGCTGACAACCAATAATTATAAAGTTAGGAACTTGGACTGCTTTTAAGTTCCAATTTTGTGGAACAGGCATCTTGCCTGTATCTGCTTGTGGAACAGGCATCTTGCCTGTATCTGCTTGTGGAACAGGCATCTTGCCTGTATCTGCTTGTGGAACAGGCATCT
>NZ_JAUBOV010000101.1:0-2971 GCF_036700405.1 Microcoleus sp. T3_D1 | reverse complement strand
TGCCTGTTCTCTTACTGAGAATAGATGCAAAACTTTGTTTGTAACTGACAGTTCGATAAAAATCAATCGCCTCGGCAATTTTACCTTGCCTCGTCAAAGCTTCCCCCAAATTCAGATAAGGCCAAAAAGCCTCCGGTTTAGCTGCAACAACTTCGCGGTACAAGTTCTCAACTTCATCTAGCTTGTCTTGCCTAACAAAAACTTCCCACAAATTGTAATAAAACCACCAAGGAAGATCGGGATTTATTTCTATTGCTTGGAAAAATGCCGCCGCCGCTTCCTCCCAATATTTTTGGTGGCTCAAAACAGCACCTAAATTGTAATAAGACCAGCAATCATCGGGTTTTTGGGCGACAGTTGCGCGAGATGAGGCTAATGCACGATCCTCTTCGAGGGCAACGCTTACGCACTTTTCTTGCTGCTGCAACAACTCCTCTAATCCTGCTGACAGTTCTTCACAATCCGGCATATTTGTCAAGAGCATTTTGTAAAGAATAATTGCGCTTTTTGGGCGATCGTACTTGGCTAAATTCTCTCCTAACTGCAAATAAAACTCCCAATTTTCCGGTGTAACTTGCAATTGAGATTGTTCTAACACTAAGTTTAAATCCGACTCTGTTTGTCCGAGAGCGTATCCCAACTTCTCGTAAATTCCCGGCAAATCTCCGTCAAGTTCAATAGCTTTTAAATACGTAGCGATAGCTTCATCCCACTGTTTTAGTTTAGTTAAAGCGTCGCCTAAATTGCAAAAAGACCAAGCAAAATCCGAGTTGAGTGCAATCTCGCAGCGGTAAGCAGCAGCAGCTTCTTCCCATTGCCGAAGTTTCAGCAAAGCATCGCCCAAATTGTGATAAGACCACGAAAAATCGGGATTTAACTCAACCGCTTTTTTGTAAGCAGCGACAGCTTCCTCCCATTTTTCAACTTTCAGCAAAACATCGCCCAAACTGTGATAAGACCAAGAAAAATTAGGATTTAATTCAATAGCTTTTTTGTAAGCAGCAACAGCCTCATCAAACCGACCGCTTTCTTGCAGGGAATTACCCAAATTGTGGTAGTCATTATCCATGCAAAACTCCTGCAAGATTCATTAATTTTTCCAGCGACTTCACATCCAACCGCATATCTTTATGTAAAGGTTTTATCGGAGTTCTATCATTAACCAAATCGCCAATTAAAGAGTAATGTTCCAAACCGCACAAATTGCTAATAGTCCAATAACAACTTGGCACATACATAGGAGAAAAAATTTCGATTACTTTAGTTCCCGGAGTGCAGAAAACTAGATTAGTCAATCCAGCTCCGTGGGGTGCTACAACTACTTTAGCAGCAGCCAGACAGGCTGCTTGTTCCGCTACCGACATCGTTTCCAGCTTGACACTGCGAAACCCAAATTTTTGTAAGTAATTAACTACTTCTTCTTCGTTGACGATTCGCCGATAGGATGCTTGTTGACGGGTGATATAAATTCGCTCTGAACAGTCGGTTTTTAGTGGTATTTTATGGTTCAAAAATGACTGTTTTAGATATTCACACTTCCATTTTGAGGTGCCAGATCCATCTTTACAAATTGACGGAACTATTAAATTATCGGCAGTTATGTGAAAGGAACAGCCACTTTCTAAAATTTTATATTGAGGAATTCCTAAAGTATTTAAAGTTTCTTTTTGATAAGTATAATCGCCGGCATTGACAACAAACTTATCTACACTATCTATTAACCCGCTCCGTTGTATATGATCAAACCGGGTAATTACATCAAACATCCAATGAAAATAAGCTCCTCCCCAGGGAGCGGACAAAAAAGCAACACTTCCATCTATATGCTCCACAGGAGGCAATTTGTCGGAAGTTACTATTAATTCAGGACAACCCATTGAAACATCGAGAACAAGTTTATTATCTGAAGTAATTGCCGCAGTATTAATGACATCTGCCCAAGCTCGTCCGTTTGGCAGTATGGCAACGAAAGCTTTTTTGATGTAAATTTTTTTTGGGGAAAGTAAGTTATTGTTATTGTCGGTAGTTTGGGAGGCGGATAAATTGATTTGGGTTGCAGGATAGATGTCAATGCAAGAGATGTTCGGATTTGACTCGGCGGCGACTATCATATCCTCTGTAAACTGACAGTATTTTTTGAGAACACTTAACGGTAAGATTTGATGGCTGCATTTTTCCCAATCGCTCTCATCGACTTCTCCTTGTTGTTCCAGAGCATAACCTATATTATCGTAAGCTTCCAACAAATCTGGTTTAATTTGCAGTGCTTGAACTAAAGTAGTGATTGCAGGTTCCCACTGCTGTTTTGCAATTAAACTCAAACCCAATCCTTTGTAAAACCAACAGGATTTGGGATCGAGATTGATGCCTTTTTCGTAAATTGCGATCGCCCTTTCTAAATCCCCTTGATTCCGCAGTGCATCACCCAACTTTTTGTACAGCCAACTCTGCTCAGATTCGAGCTCGATAGCACGACCAAAAGCAACTGCTGCTTCAGACCAATTTTCTTGTGATTCCAGAACTTCCCCCAAACAATTGTACAGCCAACAATCATCGGGATTTAATTCAATAGCTTTGCGGTAAGCCGCCGTCGCTTCTCCCCAATTTTCCAGTGCAATCAAAGCCTTACCTAATCTCTCGTAAGACCAACAAAAATCGGGATTTATTTCAACTAACTTGCGGTAAGCAACAGCAGCTTCCTCCCACTCAGAAAGCTCCATCAGCACATCACCTAAATTGTTGTAAGTCCAACAAAAATCGGGATTTAACTCAATAGCTTTGCGGTAAGCAGCAGCCGCTTCGCCCTGTTCCTCAATCGCCTGCCAAGTTTCCCCCAAAAAGTGGTAAGACCAACTAAAATTAGGGTTGAGTGCGATCGCCCTTTGGTAAGCGATCCTAGCTTCGTCAAACAGTTCTTTCTCTTGCAGAGCTTTACCCAACTTGTGGTAAGTTAAGTAGTTGCCCGACTTAA
>NZ_JAUBOV010000100.1:0-22674 GCF_036700405.1 Microcoleus sp. T3_D1 | reverse complement strand
GGTATTTTAAAGTCCCAAAAGCCTTTCGACCCCAATTATTTACTCGCTACCCCTTGACAGATCAAGACAGTATCTACAAATAATATATTTATTTTTTAAAATTGTCTTTCAAAAAACAGTAATCCCGCTACGTGGGTAGCGGGATTGATAGGTTGCAGTTTAGCTAGTTTTTAGCTCAGCTAGAGCTACAATTAGCTTGCTGCTGAATTAGCTCAGGTTAGCCATTTCTTGCTGCATTGTGCTTTTGGCTGCTTTGAATTGAGTAGCCATTTGTTCCATTTGCGCTTCGCTTAAGTTGCGGCGAATTTGAGCGAACATATCGCTTTCTTCTTCTTTTACGTGATCTTGAACCGCTGCTTGGAGCTGTTTGATTTGGGCTTTGAAATCAGAAGAACTGGGGTTCATTGACTTAATCTTGGCGAGCATTTGCTTCATTTCTGCTTGCTCGTCGTACAGTTCTTGAGTGTTGCTGTAGTAGCTGCGAATTGCTGGGTAAACAATTTGCTCTTCGGCTTCTGCGTGAACGCTGAGGTCTTTGTAAAGTTGACCGAAGAATTCTTGCAGTTTTTGAGGATCGTCGGTGCTTGCGATTTCCATAAATAGGGTATCGGTTTTGCGGTGATCCATGGTGAGGATTTCGGTGATGTTCATCTCATCTTTGGTGCGGGTAACTGCACCGCCGATGATGCCGGTCATGGCTGCCATTGCATCTTGCACGCGAGCCCAAACGCCTTGGTCGGGGTCTTTGCCGGTCAGTTCGCGCACGCCTAAAATTTCGAGAACTCCTTTGAGTTGTTCTTGGTGAGCGCGGTTCTCAAAGTTAACTGTGTTGAGCGGGGTAATGGCAGCTTCGATGTCGGCGCCGACTACTTGAGCAGCTTTGTGAATTAACAAACCGGCCATTGTTTGTTTGTGTTTGAGCAGTTCGTGCTGGGTGACTTTTTCAAACAATGTGAGTTCAGAACCTTGCATGAGTTGCTGAACTTCTTCAATCATTTTGGCGCTGGTTTCTTTGGGTTCGGTTTGAATTCCGTATTGAACGATTACGGTTTCTAATACGCCCAAGTTTTTGCGATCGTCCTCGAGCATATCCCGGAAGCGCTGGGCTAGTTCGGAGTCGTTGCAGGAATTGATGAACAATTGCTCGTTGGCGATCAACAGGTTTTGCAGCGCTTTCATGTCTGCTAATTTCATCGCGATCGCTTGGCGCTTGGTATCTTCTAGGGTAGCTACCATCTGTCGTTTCTCCTCTCAATGTCTTTAGTGTTCTTACATCTCTTAATTTATTGATATATTCTGATAACATCCTCTTTCTCCCGACTGATTCATTAATATCCCGTGCAACCTATTGACTTTTGAGCAAAAAAATGGTAATAAATTAAGGCTCGAGGTTGTTTAAAAAAAAGCAAAAATTACTTCCTGACCACTGCCCACTGCCCACTGCCCACTGCCCACTGCCCACTGCCCACTGCCCACTGACAACAGTCAACAGTCAACAGACTTTTGTATCAATTAATCCCGATCGCAGAGCCCTAAAGCGCTACCATAGTTGCAGCCGAAGTTAACTAAAGTTTAAGAATAACTAGCTTGTCTCAACTGCTCACTGCTTTAGAGTTCCCAGCCAATGTCTGGAAGCTGAATAATGGGTTAACGGTCATTCACCAGCGGATTTCGGCCACACCGGTGGTCGCGTTAGACGTGTGGGTGAGGGCTGGCGCTACGCTGGAGCCGGATTCTTGGTCGGGAATGGCTCATTTTCTAGAACACATGATATTTAAAGGGACGGATTCGATCGCCCCTGGAGAATTTGACCAGGTAATCGAAAATCGTGGCGGTGTCGCCAACGCAGCTACAAGTCACGACTACGCCCATTTTTTCGTCAACGCTGCGGCCGATTATTTAGCAGAAACAGCCCAGCCGCTGGCAGAATTGCTGCTGCGGGCTTCGATTCCCGATCGGGAATTCGATCGCGAGCGAGATGTGGTGCTAGAAGAAATCCGTCAAGCTCAAGACAATCCCGATTGGCTGGGTTTCCAAGCAATGATGGAAACAGTTTACCAGCGACATCCCTACAGGCGATCGGTACTCGGCACGGAAGAGCTGCTGATGTCGCGAACTCCCCACGAAATGCGCTGTTTCCACCGATCGCACTATCAGCCGGAAAATATGACAGTGGTGGTAGTCGGGGGAATTGATGAACAACAGGCCAGAGATATTACGGGTAAAGCTTTTGAGCAGTTTTCGGATCGGTGGGATTGTCCCAAATTAACCGCAGAGGCGGAACCGCCACTGATAGAAATTCGCCGTCAGGAATTGAGCCTCCCCCGATTGGAACAAGCGCGGCTGATGATGGCCTGGACGGGGCCGGGAGTTGAACACTTGCAAAGTGCTTGCGGCTTGGATTTGCTGTCGGTGTTGCTCGCAGACGGGCGGACTTCGCGTTTAGTCAGGGAACTGCGGGAAGAATTACAATTGGTAGAGGCGATCGACAGCACTTTCTCGCTGCAACGGGAATCGAGTTTATTTACTATCAGTGCAGTCTTGGACGCTTCTGATGTCGAAGAGGTGGAATCTCGGATTTGCGATCGGCTTTGGGAATTGCAGTCTGAGCCTGTTTCCGAGGTAGAATTGCTCCGCTGTCAGCGTTTGCTGTGCAACGATTTTGCTTTCTCGCTCGAAACGCCGGGACAGCTAGCGGGTCTTTATGGATATTACAATACGATCGCCAGTGCCGAATTAGCGCTCAGCTATCCCACCAGGATTAAAGCGTTTGGGCCCTTAGACCTCCAGCGCCTAGCTCAACAATATCTCTCTCCCCGACGCTATACAGCCGTGGTACTCAAACCAATCTAATCGTTAAGTTTGTGAATATAAATATCTTTTGTACCCGATAGATGTTCGGCATTTGTCCGGGGATCTCTGTGCTTGTGGCGCACCCTACGGGATAAATGTTGTTACATTTAGATGTTGTGGGTCAGGCCCTGCCCGGTATGACATCATACAAGATGCACATGGAAAATAGAAAAATGGCAATCAAGTAATTACCGATTACCAATTACCAATTACCAATTACCCATTTTCACTTACCAATACTTCAGCTACTCTCAGTACAAGTTCCCAACTAAATTAACCATGAAAAATGAAATCCAGCGCACGGTTTTAGACAACGGTATTGTTGTCTTAGCAGCAGAAAATCCAGCAGCAGATATTATTGCAGCTAGGATATTCCTGCGGGCCGGCAGTCGCTACGTGCAGCCGGAACAAGCAGGATTGTGTCACTTGCTGTCGGCGGTAATGACTAAGGGAACCGATCGGCTGTCTTCGCTGGAAATTGCCGAGCGTGTAGAATCGGTGGGAGCGAGGTTGAGTGCCGACTCTACTACAGACTATTTTTTAGTGAGTTTGAAGACGGTTTCTGCGGATTTTGAGGAGATTTTGGAGTTGGCGGCGCAATTGACCCGATCGCCCACTTTCCCGGAAGCTGAAGTCGAACTTGAACGCCGCATTGCCATATCGGCAATTCGATCGCAACAAGAACAGCCATTTGCGATCGCCTTCGAGCAATTGCGGCACGCGATGTACAAGGAACATCCCTATGCTTTCTCTCCCTTGGGCACGGAAGCTACTATGTCAAAGCTCACCAGAAACGAGCTCGAACAGTTCCACAAAACCTATTTCCGTCCCGATAATGTAGTTATTTCTGTAGCCGGCAGAATCTCGACCGAAGATGCGATCGCCCTGATCGATCGAACTTTTGGGGACTGGAAAGCGCCTTTAACACCCCTGCCAACTTTAACCGTCCCCCCCCTATCACCCTCCCCTCAATCGGTCGTTACGGCGCAAGATACGCAGCAATCAGTGATTATGCTGGGCTACCTCGCACCCTCGGTCAAAAATCCCGACTATGCAGCGATTAAGTTGCTGAATACTTATTTGGGTAACGGTTTGTCGAGCCGATTGTTTGTGGAATTGCGGGAAAAGCGGGGCTTGGCTTACGACGTTTCCGCGCTCTACGCGACGCGCTTGGACACGGCACAGTTTGTGGTGTACATGGGTACGGCGCCGGAAAATACAACGACGGCTTTTGAAGGATTGCGTACAGAAGTCGATCGACTCGCCAACATCGAACTAAGCGAGGAAGAATTGCAAGCTTGCAAGAATAAAATGCTCGGTCAATATGCTTTAGGAAAACAAACTAATTCGCAAATTGCCCAAGTTTTAGGCTGGTACGAAATTTTGGGATTGGGAATTAAATTTGACCAACAATTTCAAGAAGAAATTGCACAGGTTACAGCTTCACAAGCGCGGGATGCTGCTAAGAAATATTTTGTAGAACCGTATATTTCTTTGGTGGGCCCGGAGGCGGCGATTACAGAATTGGGTGTAGTGGCTGTTTGTTGAGTAGGCAATGGGCGATCGAACTTTTCAAAAGTTCGATCGATGCGAGCGCACATAAAAAGACTTTTCGCTGTTGGTATAACGATTGCCTTCAACAGCGGCATTAGTTTTCGAGCCATCACTAGAGTGTTTAGACTGTCCGCTGCCAGCCCTGGTTGGGCTGCGATGACATTTATAATTATATCAGATATGATATAAATGGCGATATGGACGAAATCAATAAACCTTTAGCCTGGTTACAGGGTGAGGTTAAAACACCACCTTTTAGTCAAGAAGCACGCATAGAGGCTGGTGTGCTTCTTAGACGTTTGCAGCAGGGTGAAAGTCTCGGAATGCCTCATTCAAAACCTATGCCGAGCATTGGCAAACACTGCCATGAGCTAAGAATCCGGGATATAGGTCAAAATTGGAGGCTTATTTACCGAATCGACGAAGATGCAATTCTGATTCTCGAAGTCTTTAATAAGACCACTAGAAGTACACCAATCAACGTGATTGAAAACTGCAAGAAACGATTGAAAAAGTATGACACAGAAATAGAGGACTAATGTTATATGGATGAAGCGAAAAAGAAGCGTCTAGAAGATCAAGGCTGGAAGATAGGCTCGGCCTCGGAATTCTTACAACTTTCACCAGAGGAATCGATCCTAATTGACATTAAGTTAGCCCTCAGTCTTAATCTCAAAGAACGTCGGCAAAGATTGATGACACAGGCAGAGTTAGCTGAGAAAATCAACTCCAGCCAACCTCGTATTGCCAAGGCTGAAAATGGCGACGATTCGGTTTCCATTGAACTGTTAATACGCGCAATCCTGGCAACAGGTGCAACGCCTCAAGATATAGGGCAAATTATTGCTCAAGCAGGATAGAAAGAACGATTACTCACTCATAATACTATGCAGCACCACTTAAAACGCACGGTTATGCTGGGTGCTGAGTTTTTTGGCTCTCTATATATTGGCGTAAAACGTTATTAATTAGAGTTTTATACTGTTATCCTTGAGCCTCAAACCACTGCTTCACATCTGGATCGATCTGAACTAAGTTGTGGGCTCGATCGGCTGGAATACGTAAAGTCGCTCGTTCAAAAAATTCATCGGTCAGCGGTGGAATATCTGAGTAGTCGATATTCTCTTCTGACCTTGACTCTAAGGCGGCCCAGTTAGTACCAGAGGTACTGTTCAAATCGTTTCTGCTCATGACGGTTGGCTCTTCGCGCTGAAATGATTCGGATTACATTGTTTTGACGTTCTGTCCAGACTACTACCGCTATTCCAGAACCGAGAAAACCGATTCCAAACCAGCGATTTTCGCCATAATCAAAACGATCGGAAGAGCTCAATCAGCATTTCACCATCAAACATCGCGGGAACATCGGCAAAATCAATCTGATGTTTACGGATGTTTTCAAGGTTTTTCGCTTCGTCCCACTCAAATTGCCTGAAGGATTAGGAGAAGCGAGATTAAACTATCTTCATTCACGATCGCGCATTTGGCTCAACAGGTTTTATGCTGCACTGGAGATCGATGTTGGGATCTAAACTCGATCGCCCGCAAGCATTAAACACGGGAAAAAACTTAGTGCGACTTCAATTGAACCTTTTCTGTTCCCGATCGGTCTAAATTCAAGACAGACCCATCAGGTCTAATTTATATGTACTTCGTAAAGCACTTTCAGATTAAAAAAGAGCTGACTCCGTGGGTTAGCGGACTCCTCGCCGCTTCCGTGCTTGCAGGAGTAGGCTACACAGCTTACAGCCAGCTAACAGTCAAATCCAGCCGCGAAACTAGGCGCAAGGAAAAAACCGTTGCTGTAGAAAGGGTGAACCTGCCGATTACAATTTCGGCAAACGGCACAATTGTGCCCGAACGTTCCGTTAACGTCAGCCCCAAAACTTCAGGAATGCTCAAAAGTTTGCTTGTCAAGGAAGGAGATCAAGTTGAAAAAGGGCAGATTCTCGCCTACATGGACGACTCCAACCTGCAAGGCCAGCTTACCCAAACTCGCGGACAACTCGCAGCCGCGGAAGCAAACCTGCAAAAATTGCTCAACGGCACTCGATCGCAGGACAAAGCTGTGGCTAAGGCGGTGTTAGCAGAACAACAGGCAAGTCTGGAAAAATTGCTCAACGGCAATCGCAGCCAAGACATTGCGGTAGCTGAGGCACAACTAGCAGAACAACAGGCAAATTTACAAAAATTGCTCAACGGCAATCGAAGCCAGGATATTGCCGTAGCCGAGGCACAACTAGCTGAACAACAGGCTAATTTACAAAAATTGCTTAAGGGCAATCGGCCTGAAGACATCGCCCAAGCGATCGCCCAACTCAGAGATGCCGAATACGCCGAAAACCAAGCAGAGGAAGACTTTCAGAGAAATCAGGAACTCTATAATGCCGGAGCCCTTGCTTTGCAAATTGTCAACAACTCCCGCACCGCGCGCGATCGAGCTCAAACGCAAGTCAGGCAAGCCGAACAAGCTGTAGCTTTGCTGCAAGCGGGTGCTCGCCCTGAAGAAATCGCTGCGGCGCGGGCTGCTGTGGAGCAAAAACGGCAAGCTTTGACCCTGGCGCGATCGGGCGCGCGCCCCGAAGACATCGCTGCGGGGCGGGCTGCTGTCGAGCAAAAACGGCAAGCTTTGGCCCTAGCGCGATCGGGCGCACGCCCGGAAGACATCGCTGCGGGGCAGGCCGCAGTGGAGCAAAAACAGCAAGCTTTGGCGCTGCTAGAAGCCGGTTCCCGCCCCGAAGACATCGCCCAAGCCCGCGCCCAAGTTCTCGCCGCTAGAGGCAGCCTGCAAAGCGTTCAAGCGCTGATCGACGACACTGTGCTACGGGCTCCTTTCACCGGCACTGTTACCCGCAAGTACGCCGATCCGGGCGCTTTTGTGACTCCCACTACGGCAGGTAGTGCGGTTTCTTCGGCGACTTCTTCTTCGATTTTGTCCTTAGCTTCAAAAAATCAATTAGTAGCAAACGTAGCAGAAACTAATATTTCTCAGATTAAGATGGGCCAGGCTGCGTCTATTCAAGCCGATGCTTTTGCGGGAAAGACTTTTGCAGGTAAAATCAGTCAAATTTCGCCTCAGTCGATCGTCCAGCAAAATGTGACAAGTTTTGAGGTAAAAGCGGCAATTATTAATGATGATAAACAAATGCTGCGATCGGGCATGAATGTGAATGTTGAGTTTAAGGCTGGTGAGCTCAAAAATGTTTTGGTAGTTCCGACTGCGGCAATTGTCCGCCAACAAAGGGAAACGGGGGTTTTTGTTCCGGGTGGAGAAGATGGTAAACCTGCTTTTATGCCGATTAAGACTGGTATCACGGTGGATGACAAGACGGAAGTGCGATCGGGTTTGACAGGAAATGAACAAGTGCTGCTTAGTTTACCCGCCGGATTGCGGCCTCGATCGCAAAATCCATCGTCGGGCGGGATTCCGGGTTTGCAACCGGGTGGGGGAACGCGCTTGCGTTAGTAGTCAGTCCGCGCAGTAGGGGCTAGTTGGTTCGTCGCAGAGTCCGCCAGGGATTGAAATCCCTGTCTCATAGCGAAAGTCCTCTGAAAGAGGACTGAAGAGTTAGTTGATGTACATCGATTTTAGACGAATTTTCAGTCGGTTTCAACCGACTTTAGCTATGAGACGGGGGTTTCAACCCCCGGCGGGTCGTGCCACAAATCCTATCGTTTCCGGTTGCATCGTCAGACGAATTTTCAGTCGGTTTCAACCGACTTTAGCTATGAGACGGGGGTTTCAACCCCCGGCGGATCGTGCCTGGTATTAGTGCTTGACAATTACCAATTACCAATTACCAATTACCAATTACCTATTCCCAAATGAAATTAAAGACTCGCCCAGTTATTAAGAAAATCTCTAACGTTCAAATCGCTTTCATGGCGACAGAGGCGCTGTGGAATAATAAGTTGCGTACCAGTTTAACTATGCTGGGCGTAATTATTGGGATATCTTCGGTAATTGCCATTACTTCGGTGGGACAGGGAGTACAAAAATCAACTGAAGAACAGTTAAAGGCTTTGGGTACAAATGTGCTGTTGGTTTTATCCGGCGCTTCGCGATCGGGCGGTGTCAGTCAGGGAAGCGGTTCTGCTACTACCCTTACTTGGGATGACGCTAGGGCGATCGGCAAACAAGCTCCTGCAGTTAAGGCGATTTCGGCTTATTTGCAGCGCCAAGTGCAAGTCGTTTACGGCGGACAAAATTCATTTACTTCGATTTTGGGAACGGATTTAAACTATCCAGATGTGAAGAACATTCAACCCCAAGAAGGACGGTTTTTTAACGAGGATGAATTGAATGCTGCTGAGCCTGTAGTTGTCCTCGGTTCTAAGGTTCGGGACGAACTTTTTGGAGCCGGAGTTAATGCGCTATCCTCTGATATTCGCATTCAGGGAAACCGTTACAAGGTCATTGGGGTGATGGAAAGCAAGGGGTCTGTAGGGGGAACCGATCAGGACGATCGAGTGTATATTCCCCTCAAAAATATGTCTGCGCGGATTGTGGGGAGAAATTCTTTAGCGGGGATTGCAATATCGGGTTTTTGGTTGGAAACTGCGGGCGAAGCGGATTTAGCGGATGCTCAATTTCAAGTGGAAAATATCATGCGCTTGCGCCACAATATTTATCCGCCACAACCGGATGATTTTCGAGTTGTAAATCAAGCTGAGATTGTTAATACTTTCAGCAATGTGATAGGTTTATTTACGGTGATGGTGGGTGCGATCGCCGGAATTTCTTTGGTGGTTGGCGGCATCGGTATTGCTAATATTATGTTGGTGTCTGTTGTGGAACGCACTAAGGAAATCGGGATTCGCAAAGCGGTAGGCGCTACTAATGCAGCAATTCTCATTCAATTCATGGCGGAATCTATTTTAGTTTCCACGGTGGGGGGAACGGCGGGTATTGGGTTGGGAGTTGCGATCGCCTTTGGGGCCTCGACAGCGTTCAAATTTCCGTTTGTGGTTTCTGTATGGTCGATCGCGGCAGGTTTTGGGCTATCTTTTACTGTAGGCTTATTGGCGGGAGTATTGCCGGCTCGGAATGCGGCTCGCTTAGATCCGATCGCAGCTTTGCGGAATGATTGAAGTTAGGGACGTTCGCCCCAGTTAAATTCAACACTCTTGGACGCACCAGTGGTCTGAAACCGGGGAAAGATGGACGATCGGACTTGGTTGTCGGCCACAGATTCGCTAACGGGACTTAGACCAAAATCCGGTCAAAAATGGCTGCAAACTCCGACCGGTAAACGGTTTGAGCTTGAATTGGCTTGGGACCCCAATTGACAAGGGTTTCAGCTCTGACGGGGCCTCAAACTCTTTCCCTTACCTAGACTGCGTTTCAGGTAGTTTAGGGGCTAGAAAATGTCTGAGTCCAATTAGAAATAATATACGCTTATTCAAATATAATAACAAAAACCCCTTATCCAACACGCAATTTCCATGTTAGAAGCATTGGTATTGGCAACAGTATTTTGCGGATTTTTTGGTATCATCTTTAAAAAGAACCTGCTCATGAAAATCGTCTGTATGGATGTCATGAGTACAGGGGTTATCGCCTATTACGTGGTGGTGGCATCGCGAGAAGGCTTGCTGACACCAATTATTTCAAAGGGGAAAAATGTTGTCGCTTACGCCGATCCGGTTCCCCAGGCGGTGATCTTAACGGCGATCGTGATCGGCTTTTCGATTCAGGCTTTAATGCTGGTCAGTGTGATGAAGCTGGCACGAGATAATCCGACATTAGAAAGTAACGAAATCGAGATGAATAATACCCCATGAATACCCTGACGCTAGCCTGGATTGGACTCCCGTTTTTTGTCGGGTTTACTATTTATTTGATTCCGAAGTTTGACAAGTATCTCGCAATATTCGGAGCGCTCGCGTCCGCTGCCTATGCGTTCCAGCTTTTTGTGATGCCGTCAGCGGTGACGCTGGAGTTACTGGATAATTTCAGTGTCACGTTGTTAGTCGATCGCTTGAGCGGCTATTTCATCTTAACCAATGCCTTAGTCACGGCAGCGGTGATTATCTACTGTTGGCCCACAGAGAAGACGGCATTTTTTTATGCACAGATTCTGATGGTACACGGCAGCCTGAATGCGGCCTTTGCCTCTAGTGACTTTATCAGTTTATATGTGGGGTTAGAAGTCAGCGGGATTGCGGCGTTTCTGTTGATTGCCTATCCTCGCACCGATCGCTCGATTTGGGTAGCTTTGCGCTATCTATTTATTAGCAACACGGCCATGCTGTTTTATCTAGTCGGTGCCGTGCTGGTTTATAAGGCAAGTAATTCGTTTAGTTTTGCCGGCTTGGGTGCAGCGCCCCCAGAGGCGACAGCTCTGATCTTTATGGCACTCTTGGTTAAGGGAGGTGTGTTTGTATCGGGGCTATGGCTACCGTTAACTCACTCGGAATCAGAAACGCCTGTGTCGGCTTTGCTGTCAGGGATTGTGGTCAAAGCGGGGGTATATCCCCTCGTGCGCTGTGCGCTGATGGTGGAGGAGGTGGCACCCATCGTCCAGATTTTCGGAGTCGGGGCCGCGTTGATGGGCGTGTTCTATGGCATCTTTGAAAAGGATACCAAGCGGATGCTGGCGTTCAGCACGGTTTCGCAGTTAGGTTGGATTCTCGTAGCCCCGGAAGCGGCAGGCTTTTATGCCCTCGCCCACGGCGTGGTCAAATCGGCGCTGTTCCTGATTGCGGGTTCTTTACCCAGCCGCGACTTTAAGGAATTGCGACAAAACCCGATTAATACTGCGATCTGGATTGCCTTAGTCGTGGCTAGCCTTTCGATCTCAGGCTTTCCCTTTTTGGTTGGCTTTGGGGCAAAGATGTTGACTTTGAAGAATTTGACACCCCCTTATGCGCTCGCCATGAATGTGGCAGCCGTAGGAACGGCTATCCTATTTGCTAAATTCATCTTTCTGCCCCGTGGTGGACCAGCAAAATCAAAACCCGGTTTTTGGCCTGCGGTGTTGCTGTTGGTAGGTGGGCTGATTGCAGCCAATGCCTTTTATGTTGAGGCCTATACGCTGGACAATATGCTTAAGGCGATCGCCATCATCGGCGTTGGTTGGTTAGCCTATTTTCTAATTTTTCAACGCACGGCAATCAAACTGCCACGTATGCTTGAACAATTCGATCATTTGGTCGGTTTTATGAGCTTGATTTCGCTCCTACTATTCTGGATGGCATTCTCAACATGATTGGACAGCTAATATTAAGACTGACGATCTGGTTTCTACTCACAGCCGATTTTAGTTTGGCAAATATTGCGATCGGCTTCATCATTGCTTTCCTGTTGCCGCGCAGCTACACACCCCCGGAACCTTTGAGGGAATGGTTGGGGGTGTTGGGTAAAATCTTCATGGCGATTCCGATAGCTTATATAGAAGCTTTTGAACTCATCCTCCGTCCCCACAGACACGAAGATGTGATCATGGAAAAAGTGCCAAACCATCGATCGCCCTTGCTGATCTTCCTAGATGTCTTCCTGATCACTTTTACTCCCAAGACGATTGTTGTGAAATATCACGAAGAGGGTTTTTACGAAGTACACCGAGTGCGGCGGACTTCGAGTAATTAGCTGAAGTTTTTTCGGAATTATTTAACCGCAGAGAACGCAGAGAACGCAGAGAAGGGAGAAATAAATAAGTAGATCGGCGATAGAATACGTAAGTATGTCCGCAGTTAGTAAAAGTCCTCTATCGCAGGGGTTACGATACTTTACATTTTGTGACATACCCGATTTTATTTACACGCTCGATATTGGCTCATTCTCAAGAATCTGTAGGGGCGGGTTCACCAATAGCTTTAAAGATTGCAGACAGGTTAAATAAACCCGCCCCCACCCGCGAAACAGCCTGTCAAGAACAGGCAGGATGCCTGTTCCACAATGATGGCAGAGGTCTATTAAGTTGCACTATTCTCAAGAGTTTCTTGTGGGGTGTAGGGGGTTGGGCACGCGAGCCCGCCCCGATATTAAGTAAGAAAAATTAGGAGTGCACACAATTGAACAACTTGAACAACGTGATTTTAATTGCCATGATTTTGGCTCTGCTCATACCCATGTACGAGGTATGGAAAGATCATGATATCTGGCAGACAATGTTGGCGTTTGCCAGTATTTCGACCAAGGCGGCAATCATCGCTCTCGTCATATCCGTCTGGCGCGATGATTGGATGATCGGTGTGGTGGCGGCGATTATCCTCAGTGTGGGTAATGCTGGATTGATGTTGTTGGCACAAATAATCAAACGTATCAGTGAAGCATGATCGTAATAGATGTATTGAGCTATACCTGCATCGGTATAGGGATTTTTTTCTGGTTTTGGGGTACTTCTTACCTACTTGGGAAGCGATCGGTTTTATATAAACTGCACAGTCTTTCGGTAGCAGATACGCTGGGTTCGATCGCGATCGTCGTCGGATTGCTGCTGAAAATACCCAGTAAATGGCCCCTGCTGATTCTGGCGATCATTTGCTTAGCAATATGGAACACAATGCTGGGATATGTGTTGGCCTATTGTTCCAAAACAGGGACTAACTATGAACGATAATAGCTACATTTATGTCCTCGTCGCTCTGCTGCCCTTAGCTGCTGGTATGGTGGTATTTCAGGTCAATCCATACCACGCATTGCTACTGCGGGGGGTATTGGGAGCGATCGCCGCCTTGGTGTATACAATTTTAGGCGCGGGGGATGTGGGCTTAACCGAAGCCTTGATGGGTACTCTACTCGCGATTACACTTTATGCAGTGACGGTGCGTTCATCCTTCGTGCTGCGTCTGGGTGTAATTGAAGAGGGGACAGAGGGCGATGCTATACCAAACGACAAAACCGCAGGTCATTTTAAGCAACTGATAGATGACATCCGCACAGTTTTTGAGAAACGCCATATGCGCCTGGAACTCGTTCCCTATGCGAGTGCACAGGCATTGCAGCGGGCGCTGATGGAAAAAGAAGTTCATGCAGCTTGTGCGCCAGAAAACCAACTCGAACACAGGGGCGAAGCGCAACTTTATAACACCGCAATCAGAGTTCGGCGTGTCTACGACATCATGCAAACCGAACTTTCATCACCGGGGACAACCCTAACCTATGTAAATACACCAGACGCAGAGGACAAACATTGATGAAGTGGGTTTACTTTTTATCAGGGATAGCGCTGTTTATCAAAATGCTGCTAATCGCCAATCCCACAATGGAGTTATCGCAGCAAAGTTCGATCGTCGAATTGGTTGTTCAAGATAGTGGAGTATCCAATGCGGTTTCCGGTATCATTTTGCGAAATCGGCTGTACGACACGATCTTTGAAGTCGTAGTATTTACGATCGCCATCTTGGGTGCAAGTTTTATGCTAGCAAATGAACAGCCGTCCTGCGCCATATATCAGTTTACCGATCAACCATCGATTATTTTGGCGCGATTGGGAGCGACGATTGCCGCCTTGGTGGGTGTCGAACTAGCAATTCGCGGGCATTTAAGTCCCGGCGGTGGTTTTGCCGCAGGTGTAGCGGGGGGAACTGCGATCGGCTTGGTGGCGATTACCTCATCACCGCAGTGGATGCAAGAAATCTACCAGCGCTGGCACGCCGCGACTTTGGAGAAGGTTTCGGTACTTGTTTTCATTGTATTGTCCGTTATCACTCTGTCAGGATATGAGTTACCGCACGGAGAGTTAGGCACGCTTTTGAGCGGTGGCATTCTCCCCTTGCTCAATATCCTGGTTGCAGTCAAAGTGGCATTAGGATCGTGGGCGGTGCTGTTGGTGTTTATTCGCTATCGCGGATTGCTATGACAAATGTTCCGATCTCAAATCCATTGGCATCGAAATTATTCATCTCTCTCAATCTCTGACTCTGTGTCCTCTGTGTTCTCTGTGGTTTAATCATTCAGCAACAACCGTAAACGATATTTTACGTTTATAAGGCTTACCCACGAGTAGTCAGAAACCGGGTTTTTTGCGAAATACTTCGTTACACCCGCAGAATTTTCCAAAAACCCGGTTTCTTTGCTTTTGGTGAGTAATTCCTGTGTACTCATCTGCGTGCATCTGCGGTTAAAAAATCCAATCTGCAAGATATCAGCTTATACTAAACCAGCTTGAAAAATCTGGTTTGCTGTGAGGTTCAAATCAGGAAAAGTTTGCGACACAATGCGATCGTTCTCTCGAAACTTGAGGACTTGATATTCACCATCAACCAAGTTACAGACAGAAATTGTCGGTTGTTTGGGATTGCCAATAAAATTGCGTCCACCCAACGCAGCATAATCCACAATCCAATATTCAGGGATACCCATCTCCTCATAATCAGCATATTTCAAATAGTAATCATCGCGCCAATTGGTTGACACAACCTCAATTACCAACGGTATCGACGCACCCAAACTGAGGATAGATTGTTTTTTCCACAATGTTTCATTTACCAGATTTGCACGATTTAGCACCAACACATCGGGGAAATAACCAGAATCTTTTTCAGGAGGTCTAACTATCACTTGGTTGGGGATACCGTAGGACAATCCCAGACCTTTGATTTCAACAGCAATTTTGATTGTAAGAAAGCCTGTAACTTCTTGATGCTCGCCTACAGGTTGTATTATTTCAACAATATATCCATTATGCAATTCGTAGCGTACCGCCGAATTTTCAGGCAGCCACTCCACAAATTCCTCGAAGTTTACGAGTTTAGGTAAAGCTTGAGTCATAGGTTTTCACAAATACCGATAATATCAATTATATCTCTATTTATCTGCGTTTATCTGCGGGCATCTGCGGTTAAAAATTACGAATCTGCCAGCCTTGCTAGATTCAGACAATTTAAAATGCTGGATTTAATCGATCGCTTTTCATCCCAAAATACGATCGCCGAATAAAAGTTAATTGCCACCGATGAATTCAAAAACTCACATTATCTAGATAAACTCCGATCGCGCCTCTAATCCTCTAATTAATTCCCTGAGTGCTTCAAAACACTCTCAGGCTGGTGCGTTTCGCTTGCTCAACACACCCTACAGCTTTAAGCTTGAGACACCACTACCACTTGCTACAATTTGCTTGAGAACGCGGTCTAACGCCTTGGGGTTATTAATATCCACCGCTTGTAGCAGGCCCGAATCCACCAGTGCCGAGGCCCGATCGTCTTTCACCGTTCCATTCAACGCCGCCACCAAAATATCCGCCGTCCTGCCACTGCCTGCGATCGCCACGATCGGGCGCTGTGCTTCCACGCTTTGGGCTGCATCCTTCCAGGTAATTTCGCCCCCATTGATTAAAATGGTCACAGAGGGCAAACCACCGGATAGCACACTGCCGACTTGCGCCATCCACGCAGACTCATCCCCCCATTGCGAACCCGGAACCAGGATAAAATGGGTGTGATAGGGTTCTAAGCCACAGGCATCTTCTGCAGGAGGTGGCTGGTTCGGTAATGTTGCCAAACCCACGCAGGTAACGCCAATCAGGGGAAAGGTTCCACCCATTTGCGATCGCGCCTCCCCCATCATTTGCATTACCCCCGCATCAGTCCCGCCATCGACCACACAGGCATTTAAAGACTCGGCGAGGGCAGCCAGAACCGTTAGAAAGAGCGATCGCAGCCGTTGGCGATCGACGGGGCTGAGTTTACTGGCACCGCCAACCACCACGATGACTGGACGCGGACTAGAGAGTCCCAGTTGCTGTAGAGTTAACGTCAGGTCGCCATTGGCTTGAGAATAGATAGCTTTTGCCGTCAGGCCGTTGGAAAATTCGATCGAGAAAGATTCTTGCATGGAAAAAATACAACGCTACATAGAAAAATAGCTCGATCGGCAACCTAGCTATTAGGTCTTGAAAATCAGGTTGAGTGGCGATCTCAATCCTAACAATGCGATCGAGCATTCACTCTAACAACCATTCAATTCACAGTTGACTGATAACTGATAACTGTTCCCCCTGAACTCATCGCAACAACTTAGCGAGCTCAATTCTCCGTAAACGGATTCTCACCCTTTTTCAGCTTATCAATCCAGCCTTGCCGCTGTTTTTTGCCCTCTGCCGAATCCGTGCCCTCGATAAACGCTTGAAAATCTTCGATCGCCCCTGCCCTATCCCCCATCTCCGCCCGGGCCCGCCCACGACTATCTCGAACCTCGACATTGCCCGGTGCAAGTGCCACCGCCGTATCGCACGCCGATATCACGGTCATTGCCCCTCCCTTCTGCACACCGTACTTACACAGCCTCTGCCAAGACTCTTGAGGGATCTTCCAGGTTGCGTCGAACTGCTTTGCTTTCTCGAATGCCTTCACTGCTTCCTGAACTTTACCCTCTTGGACTAGGTTTTCCCCTTGGGCGATCGAACCGCCCGCAGCCCACTGTTTAACCTTGTCATCTGGTGGCACGTTAATGCTGGGCAATAATTTCTGGGCCTGTTGGAACGTCTCGATGGCTTGGCCCAAATCGCCTTGCCGCGCGATCGATTCACCTTGATTGACTAAAAACTGGGCTTTTTCCGCATGGTTCCAGGCCAGCCTTTGACAGGTTTCCCCCGCCTTTTTCGCCACGGAGATCATTTCCGCATCCTCATCACCAAACTGCGTTTGGGGCGCGACTAAAACGGGATGTAAAATTACTCGCTTGCACGCGATCTTCAGCCAATCTTGCCAAGTGCCAACGCGCCATTTGCGAAGCGTGCGATCGTCACTGCCGCTGATAATGGTTTTACCGTCCGGGCTAAACGCAACTGAACGGACTAATTCCGTATGTCCCTTGAGGGGCTGACCGATGGGTTGACCGGAGGTGTCCCACAGGCGAATTGTATTATCGAAACTACCGCTGGCAATGGTTTTGCCATCCGGGCTAAATTTCACCGAGTAGATTGAATTGGTGTGTCCTTTAAAGGGTTTACCGAGGGGATTGCCTGAAGTATTCCACAGGCGAATAGTATTGTCATTGCTACCACTGACGATCTTTTTGCCATCCGGGCTCCAGGCCGCCGAGAATATCCCATCCTTATGCCCTTTGAAGGGTTGACCGATGGGATTGCCTGAAGTATTCCACAGGCGAACTTTCCTGTCCCAGTCACCGCTGACAATGGTTTTACCATCGGGGCTCCAGGCCACTGAATAGACCGAGTTTTTATGTC
Source organism: Microcoleus sp. T3_D1 (assembly GCF_036700405.1). Lineage (NCBI taxonomy): Bacteria > Bacillati > Cyanobacteriota > Cyanophyceae > Oscillatoriales > Microcoleaceae > Microcoleus > Microcoleus sp. T3_D1. The sequence continues at coordinate 5,131 of NZ_JAUBOV010000100.1, read as the reverse complement.
CCTTAAAGGGTTGACCGATGGGCTTGCCTGAAGTAGTATCCCACAGGCGGAGCGTGCTGTCATAGCTACCACTGACAATGGTTTTACCATCAGGGCTCCAGGCCACTGAATTGACCGCATCTGTATGTCCTTTAAAGGGTTGACCGATGGGCTTGCCTGAAGTAGTATCCCACAGGCGAATTGTCTTGTCCTCGCTACCACTGACAATGGTTTTGCCGTCTGGACTCCAGGCCACTGAATAGACCGCATCTTTATGTCCTTTAAATGGCTGACCGATGGGCTTGCCTGAAGTAGTATCCCACAGGCGAATTGTCTTGTCATTGCTACCGCTGACAATGGTTTTGCCATCGGGGCTCCAGGCCACTGAGTATACTTCTTTATCGTGCCCGGTGAAGGGTTGACCCAGGAGGTAGCCGTCCGTATCCCACAGACGAATCGTCCCGATATTGTCGCTACTGAAAATGGTTTTGCCATCGGGGCTCCAGGCCACGGACTCGACTGAACCCACGTGCCCCATGAGGCGATGACCCAGGAGAGGATTCCCCCCCTGATCCCAAAGAGAAATGGTTGCATCCCCGCCCCCACTGACGAGGACGCTACCCGTGCGACTAAATGCGACTGACGCAATCGACGCACCCTGATGCCCTTTGAAGGGTTGACCGATGGGTTTCCCCGATGTGTCCCACAAACGAATCTGCCCGTCTTCGCTGCCACTGGCAATGGTTTTACCATCGGGGTTCCAGGCCACTGACGTGACCTCCTTCTCATGCCCCGTCCAAGGTTGACCAATGAGTTTACCCTGACGAGTCCACAAACGAACCGTTTTGTCCATGCCGCCACTGACGATGGTTTTTCCATCGGGACTTAATGCGATCGATCGAATCCCACCCAGATGCCCTTTGAAGGGTTTAGCGACGGGCTTGCCATTCGTGTCCCACAGGCGAATCGTCCCGTCATCGCCACCGCTGACGATCGTTTTACCATCGGGGCTAAATCGGATTGACAAGACTTTGCCTTGATCCCCTTCCCAGCGTTGGCCCATGAGCTTACCAGTGATGTCCCACAAGCGAATCGTCCCCTCTGTATCGCCACTGACGAGCGTTTTGCCGTCTGGGCTCCAGGCCACGGAATGGAGGGCGGGTGTAAGCCCATTGGGCAACGGGTCGATCAGTTTACCCATGGGATAGCCAGAGGTATTCCACAGGCGAATCGTCCCGTCATCACCCGCACTCGCGAGGGTTTTGCCGTCTGGACTCAACGCTAATGAGTAGACTGGCGCTGTGTTTGCTGTCAGGAGATTGCGCTCTCTGGCATCTCCGGCGGCATCGCGCAAGCTAGACTGCACCTGGGCAAACGTCTTCCGGTGAACCTCTGGGGATGCAGCTTCGCTTTCACCTGTGGCTTTAATCGCCAGAAGGAGTGCCTGTAGGGGATCGGCATTGAGCAAAGTTTGCACGCGGGCAGCATTTTCCTTTAACTCGGCTATCTTCGTTAGATCTTGCGCTTTTTTAGTTTGCCTTTGCGCCACTATTAGCCCAACTGTTGCGGCAGTAGTGGCAAGTGCCATGATCGAGAGCGCACCCACGATCGCTCCCGTTAATAGCATCTTATTTTTGCGTTTTTCGGCGCTACTTTCGGCTATATATGCCTTTTGTAACTCGGTCGCGGCGGGCTGTTTCTTTTGTGCTTGAATGTCTTTCAACCAAGCTTCGGCAACTGCTAATTCACTTCCCCGCAATAGTAAGTCTTTCGTCTTATTTTTTTGATGCCACTCCCAAGCCCGCTGAGACCATTTCGTATGATTGTGTAAGTGTTCTCTGTCTGTATCCAGGGTTCTGACCAATTGATTAAAATTGGCATTGAAATCCCCCTCGTTTTGATTGAAATCAATCCACTGGACTTTGGCTAACTCCGGATGCAAGTCTGCGGAATTGACAGGCCGATGCAGCAGCGTCACAAACCGCTTGTTCAACTTGGCGGCATACTCCACTTCCATCGCGCAATAGGGTGAATTTACCGATTGCGGGGAAAGAATAAATAAGAAATTATCGGACGATTGGATTCCCTGCTCTATTTCTCGCGCAAAATCCGCTCCCGAAGCAATACTTTCTTGGTCGAACCAGGTCGTTTTTCCCTGGAGTTGCAGTCCGTTATTGAGCTTTCTGGCTAAATCCGAATCTACGCGAGAATAAGAAATAAAAACATCGAGGGACTCCAAGGGCGGTTGCCGCAAACTTTCCGCAATAAATTCTTCAATTAATGCTGTTGGGCGATGCTGCGTCCGTTTCTGCCCTACCTTCAACCACACCTCTGCACTTCGCAAGTTATAACCTCGCAGCAGAATACTCGGATTCTTATGCTGTCTCTCCCACTTCAAGGCTTGATTTAGGAACACTTTATGCTCGTTATAGTAAACTTCATCCTGATGTATAATCTTCAGCAATTGACTTTCATCGAGTACATAGTCCCCTTCTTCTACGTTGTCGGTGAGGTCGATATACTGCACGCCCTGCAATGCCTTGGGTATCGATTCTGGTGGCGTTTCTCTAACTAAAATGGGGATAAGTCGCTTGTGGAGTGATACGGCATAGTCTAATTCTTTCCGCACGTACTCGGATTGTACAGAGTCGGGCGACACCAGATAGACCAAATTATCGGTTTGTTCGATGCCGCGATCGATCGCCCTCTGAAAATCTTCTCCGGTTTGAATATCTGTTATATTCGTCCAAACGGTCAAACTTTCTCGCCTCAGACTGTTGCGAATTTTCTCCATTGTTTCCCGATCCTGCTCGGAATAAGAGATAAACACCTGAGTCATCAAGTTATTGCCATTCTTGATGCTTTCAGTAATGTATTCGCAATGCAAGTCCGTCGGAAGGCAAGGCGGCTGTTCCGAGTTAAAATGAATTTTTAACCAAGCTTCTGCTTGCTTTTTCTCGTCGCCAACTAACAGCCATCGATTTTGTTTTTGCTGCCGTTCCCAGTCTAAGGCTTTGACTAACAATTGCGTATGCTTTTCTACATAATCGGCGTGGCGGTTTAGTAATTCAAGTAATCCGGTCAAAGATTTATCGAAGTCATCAATTCCCTCGCGAAAATACACCCAGTTGATTTTGCCGATCGCCGGGTGCATATTCTTAAAACACGAATGCAATCCTTTGGCTTTGTAGGCTTCCCACTCCTCGTCGGTTCCCTGGGGTTTTCGCTGCTGCCAAAGGTGTCGATCGATCTGTTCGACGTGCAGTAAGGGAATTATCCGTTTGTTGCGCCGAATTGCCAGTTCGATTTCCTTGCCGCAATAAGGCGAGTTGATCGAATGCGGTGCGATGATAAATAAGAAGTTGTCGGCTTTCTCGATGCCGTCGTCAATTTGATTTTGGAAATCGACTCCCAGGGGAATATCGTTTTGGTCGAACCAAATATTCAACCCTTCTTCTCGCAGTCTCTGGTATAACTTTCTGCCGAAAGCTAGACTATCTGCTCGTCCGTAAGATATAAAAGCATCAAATATTGTTTTCATAGTCAGGGGTAGGTAAATAGGGAATAGGAAATTGGGAAATTTCCATCGAATTAAAAGATTTTAGATACGGCGAATGGTAGACAGCAAAACCGCGCCACCTCACGCGGATTGGATGGGACTCGAACAACATCAGGCGCTGCTGAATCAAAGTATGATTTTTCCTGTCGGGGTAATTCTAAGTGCTTACCCCCTCAGCGGTGAGGCAACCACGGAGGGATTGAGCCTACAAATTTCATACCCAATTCAGCAAGGCCCATTTACGATATCTTGACAATCTAGATATCGTGGGTTGACTTTCCCTATCTCTATCATGGCTTGGCGCCACTGTCTCTGTCAGTCGGAAAAGTCGGATCTTAAAGTCGGAAAAGTCGGATCTTTGCCATAAGTACATAATTTATGGCGTTGCTGAATACAGATATGAATTCAAGATTTCGGCATTGCTATCAGCCTGCTTGAGGGTGAGTTTTGTAAGGCTCTGGTGAGTTTTAGGTGATAGTAAAAATAAAACGTACCGTGGGAAAAGCCCGAAAGCCTGTGTGAGCCAGAGGCTCCCACTACCCTTTCCACCAGCAATTGAGAACAGCCAATTTATTCGTCTACTATAGAGTTGCTGACGACAATATTGAGGCCCTATGGCTTTTTGATTAAGTGCGATCGGACAAACACATCATACCATAGATAGATGACACAGCAATAATAAGTATTTAGGCGTTGCTGATTCACGGTATGAATCAACTTTTCGCTTGATGTTGCAAAAGGCTTTTCAGGATTTCTGGTGAAAACGGTAGTGTCAGCCTCTGGCTCACTCCGGCTTTTGGGCCTTTCCCAGGGTACGTTTTATTTTTATTATCCGCTCAAACTCACCAGAGCCGGGGCTTTAGCAATCCTTACTGGCACTTTACCGCCAGTGTGCCATCTGCTACACCGATTTTTGGGAAGATCCGGAATTTGGCGGGGTTGTCACACGGTGAACCCATACAGTGTTTACTTTTCCAAGTGATTCACGCTTGCCCTGATTTTAAATACTGATTGCTGTGTCATCTATCTAGGGTATGATGTGTTCGTAAGCTGTTGTGCATTTAAATAGAATGTCAACAAACAATCTAAGTCTTGTGGGGTGGGCGTCTCGCCCGCCCTGAATATGCAATTTAAATGCGTGACAGCTTACCATAAAACTTACTCAAGAAGCCATAGGGCCTCAATATTGTCGTCAGCAACTCTATAGATAGTAAACGAATAAATTGGCTGTTCTCAATTGCTGGTGGAAACGGTAGTGGGAGCCTCTGGCTCACACAGGCTTTCGGGTCTTTCGCACGGGAAATTTTATTTTTACTATCACCTAAAACTCACCAGAGCCTTACAAAACTCACCCTCAAGCGGGCTTATAGCAATGCCGAAATCTTGAATTCATACCTGTATTCAGCAACGCCAGTTTTCCGAGAGTGACAGAAGAGGGATAGTTCATAGGATTCCAGTCGTTGGTCAACAGTCGAACTAACAAAGCGCTTGCGCTATCGAACTGCTGCCTCGTGAAATAAGGAATGAGAATTAAATAACTTCCACAAGTTTGTGGGATGGGCGTCCCGCCCGTCCTTTTTGGACGGGCGGGAC
>NZ_JAUBOV010000099.1:3885-22863 GCF_036700405.1 Microcoleus sp. T3_D1 | reverse complement strand
TGTCTACACAGTCTCTTATGCTTATTTTGTTAACTTTGTCAAGTTCATATTATACCAAATTAGATGAGCTTACCCTGCTTTTTTCTCTGGTTCGGCTTTCTCGGTACGAGATTTTTTAGGAGTTGCTTTTTCCGAAGTTTCTTTGGGCGAATTTAATTTTTTAGGAGTTGCTTTTTCCGAAGGTGATTTTTCGGCGGGCGCGGGAGTTGGAGTTGGCTGAGGGGGAGTTACTGCTGCTTCTTGAGCGTAAAGCAGATATTTCTGATACTCGATTACTTTTGATTGAGCGAGTTGATAGTTGGGGCTAGACACTGGTACTCTTCTCATTAATGAGACCGCTTCTTGCCAGCGATCGATAACTGTCGTCCAATCTTGCTTGGTTTTTGCCGATCGCCCTAACTCTGCTGCTGTGAGTGCGCTGTTAACGGCTTCTCGAAAAGTATCTGGTGCAGTTGCTAAATCTGCTGTTTCATCAGGATTATTCCCCGCAGTTGCTGCTGGCTGGTTCAAAATTTTACCGACAAACGCCACCACGGCGATCGCCAACATACCCGTTACTAGCCCGACTACAATGAAAGTCGATCGCAGCCGGTTCTCAAATGCAGCAAGTTCCGGCGGTTTTTCCTCCTCAAAATAGCTCTCCATCTCTGTGCGATCGTCCATATTAGCAACAGCAGTATTTGGCACAGATTCTCCTGCAAAGCTCTGTTGTTCAAAATTGCTGTTCTCCAAACTAAACTCTTGACTCCAAGCAGCACCAATCTGACCGCTTTCTCGGCCCTCAACCTTCACTTTGCGAATCGAATCCGGCTGCAAATTCGTCAGCTCGGTGCGAACAAAATCAACTAATGTATCTTCTTTCGGTACCTGCTCGGCCTCAAGAATTACATCCAAACAATCGCCGTCGAGATTTGCCGAGGCTGTGATGCCTTCAGATTGCAACTGGCTGTTTAGCCAAGATGCGATAGCCTGCGGATTTCCCTGCTTGGCAAGTTCCTGAAAATTAAGCTCTGTCATAGCTGGACACCTGATAATGCAGAAGGTAGAAGGCAGAAGGAATGAAAAAGTCAGAAATAGTTTTTTTTAAAGTTGAAAACACCCTAACTGAAATTCAACAAATAGTATAATGTATCGTGGCAAATCCCAGCCCAAATACGCAAATTCTCACTCTCGCTCCCCCTCCTAGCCTTTGGGAAAAGACTCGCATTCCTTACCCCCAAACGAACTCAGGTTTGTAGTGAGGAATGCAAGTCGTCTTGCTCAGCGGCCAAATACTGCTGCTGCAACGAGGTTTTTGATACCGGGCGCGCCAGTCCAGATATTGCCAGCATCGCCCCTAAAACCAGCATCCGCCTGGAAAAATCCTCGATCGCGCGGATGCGAGATGGGAAATTTTAGATGAAAAATTTGTGCGATCGCAGTGCCATCGGCGGACAGCGAGTGATATCATCAGTTAGTCAATATTCAAGTTTTTATAGCAAATAACTCGATCGCACAATGGTAGCAATAGCAATTTTAGCTGCAGGACGCGGCACGCGCATGAAATCTGACTTGCCTAAAGTTCTACACGAATTGGGCGGTCGATCGCTAGTTGAGCGAGTCCTCCAAAGTTGTCAAGAAATTCAAATTACCAGGCGAGTTGTCATCGTCGGTTATCGAGGCGAACTCGTTAAAGAATCCCTGATTCGAGGCCAAGAAATATCAGGGAAAAATCCTCAATCCCCTCCCCTAGAATTTGTCGAACAAACCGAACAATTGGGAACAGGTCATGCCATCCAACAATTGCTGCCTCACTTAGAGGGATTTCAAGGAGACTTGCTGGTCTTAAATGGGGATGTACCTTTGCTGAGGGCAGAAACTATCAAACAATTGATGGCCATTCACAAACAGCACCAAAACTCTGCTACTTTATTAACAGCTAATTTGCCGAATCCCCAAGGGTACGGTCGAGTATTTACCGACAGTCAAAACTTAGTCCAGCAAATTGTCGAAGACCGCGACTGCACACAAGCTCAAAAGCAAAATCATCGAATTAATGCAGGTGTTTACTGCTTTCACTGGCCGGATTTAGAGAAAATTTTGCCAGAATTGAAGGCAGACAATGACCAAAAAGAATATTACCTAACTGATACGGTAAATTTCCTCAGTCCGGTGATGGCGGTGGATGTGGAAGATTATCAAGAAATATTGGGAATTAACGATCGCAAACATTTAGCCACAGCTTGCGATATTTTGCAAACGCGGATAAAGGACAAATGGATGACGGCGGGAGTGACGCTGCTAGATCCCAACAGCATTACGATCGACGATACCGTAGAGTTGCAGCCGGATGTGGTAATTGAACCGCAAACTCACTTGCGGGGAAATACTTCGATCGCCTCTGGGAGTCGCATCGGCCCCGGCAGTTTGATCGAAAACAGTCAGATTGGGGAAAATGTGACTGTGCTTTATTCGGTGGTTGCTGACAGTATGGTTGCTGAAAATTCGCGAGTTGGCCCTTACGCACACTTGCGGGGACACGCAGAAATTGGGGCGAACTGTCGCGTCGGCAATTTTGTAGAATTGAAAAATACTCAACTCGGCGATCGAACTAATGTTGCTCACTTGTCTTATTTAGGCGAGGCGACTTTGGGAGAAAAAGTCAACATCGGTGCTGGGACAATTACGGCGAATTATGACGGAAAAAACAAGCACAAAACTCAAATAGGCGATCGGAGTAAAACGGGTTCTAACAGCGTGCTGGTTGCACCGATAACTTTGGGGGAAGATGTTACTGTAGCGGCGGGTTCTGTGGTGACAGAAGATGTGCCGAATGATTGTTTAGTAATTGCCCGTTCGCGGCAAGTTGTCAAACCAGGTTGGAAGTTGAAAGAACCTAAAAAGTGAACGATTGTTCACTTTTTAGATAATGAGTTTCCACCCGATCGCGAGTTTCGCACTGGATACCAAAGAAACCGGGTTTTTATACGGGTTTTTATAACGGAAGCGATCGCACTCTAGAAGATAGTGAAAAACCCGGTTTCTCAGTTTTGCATTTACAGTGCGAGCGTCCCCGCTCGCGTATTGTACAATACGCGAGCGGGGACGCTCGCACTACAATAAAAAAATGCTTTTTACAAAACTGAGATGCTCCCGTCCGCAACCTTGAGAAATCGGGTCGATCGCGATCGGCTATTTTTGGTGATTTTGCTGGTGCAGATAGTTGTTAATCGCTTTGGCGATTTTTGCTTGCTGGTATGGGTTCATGGTGCGGGGTAAGGAGATGCGAGAGCCTCCACAAGCTAACAGCCTGACTTCGTACCAAATGTCATGATCCCGATCTTTTGTGCGATCGACTTCCACGCCATAAATATCGCACAGAGAGTATTCCATTACTTTACCTGCCAACAAACCCCGCTGTTTAACAGTCAAGGTGTTTAAAGTTTCATCGAAGCTGTAGATTTCATTATTTCTCAAGACGATCGCTGCGATTCCTGCGAGCACAAATATGGCTCCTGTCCATCCCAACCAGTGATCCTCTTGGCTTAAGCGCAGCAATCCATTTTTTGCATTTTTAACAAAATAATTGATGTCAGAAGCCACAGCGTCTTGGGTTCCCCAATTAGTGGAGTTAGCAGTGAAAGGAACAGTGCCCACAGAAGTCAAAAGTACAACTCTGGTTTTATAGCCGCATCTTTCAACTTTAGCTCCCTGCAAAGAAGCCAGCTCAATTTCTTTGATGTTCGACCCCAGTAAATTCGATCGCACAATCTGGCAGTTTCCTTGTTTTGCCTTCAATCGCTGGCAGCTCAGGGTTGCTGCATGATAGTCAAAAGTCAGCGATATCAGTCCAACTGCCATGAATAAACAACTAGGGAGCCAAAAATCAAATATGCTTTGAGTCTGAATTATTAATTCACTGGCTGTTTGCTTGATTATTTTCATTTATCTCACCCTTTTATTCCAAAATTGAGGCTACACATCGACTTCCTGACCCCGATCAGCCAAATTGTTAACTTATATATTATTTGAAGTCGTCCTTTGCCATGACCCCTTTTATTTTGCTAATAGGTTAGCACTAAAATGCCTGACCGACAACAAAGGTCGGGAGTTTACCTGCGGCTGGGTTTAAGATAGCTTTCCGTGACTTAAAGTAGATGAATCTTAAAAGTATATTAATTATGTTATGGGAATGAGACCTTAGCTTCGCGAGCCGCAGGAAAGTAATCACTCTGGTGAGAACAGGTTTACATTTTGTTACATTATCAGGTTTATTTGCGCCTACTTAATTATCAAGGTCGCGAGTTTATCGGCGGGCGGGTTTAAGATAGTTTTCCGTGATTTAAAATAGATAAATCTTAAAAATATATTAATTATGTTATGGGAATGAGACGTTAGCTTCGCGAGCCGTAGGAAAGTAATCACCAAGGTGAAAACAGGTTTACATTTTGTTACATTATCAGGTTTATTTGCGCCTACTTAATTATCGTTAAGCTAATCAGCATTTAAATTCTATGGTCAAATAAACTTTCACTCTTGTGAGGAGTAGGGGTTAGGCCCGAAAGCCCGCCCTCAACCCAAAATTTAAATGCACAACAGCTTAGGAATGAGAATTAAATAACTTCCACAAGATTGTGGGATGGGCGTCCCGCCCGTCCTTTTTGGACGGGCGGGACGCCCATCCCACAATAACAATTAAAATTGTAAGTTATTTAATTCGCGATCCTTAGTTATGGATTTGGGCGATTGCCTACGCGATAGCTAGGGTTCACGGATTTGTAGGGCAAATACATTGCTAAGCGTGCGATTATCGCTAATCGAGATATAGCTGCGAATCAAGTCAGCCATTTTGTATTGTTCTGTTAGGGAATAGCTTCTTAAACAGATGATATCGCCCCCGAACATCCACAAATCAACATAATAGCTACGATTTCCCTCGCTATCTCCTATTTCCTCTAATTCCACCGCAGAAATCTCGCGAGTTGAGCATTCGGTAACATCATGAAGCCACACACCCCGTCGTTTAATGGTCATTTTGCTAAAAGTTTTATCAAAAATGTATGTTTCATCTATCGCCCCGTCCAACAAAGACAGCGAAAACAACAGAAATATGCCTCCACCTATCCAATTTGATGCCAAAATAATCTGCAATAGTCCAATGACGATGAAGGGAGAAATTAATAGCAAACCATCCCAGGCGCTCGAAGATTGAATTGTTAGTTTAGTCGGTGTTTGCTTGAGAATTTTCATTAATGTAGTTGTTGAGTTTAAAAACAATGCGAATTACTTATATAGCAATCCTTGCAGGAGTCGTAAATTTTTAACCCCACCCCAACCCTCCCCTTATCAAGGGGAGGGAGTAAGAATTTTACAAATGACTTAGGATGGCTATATATCCGCTGTAGGCAATTTTTAATGCACCGATTATTATTTAACACTGCTTTGGACGATCGCACTTTTGGTGTTGTCAACAGCATTGACAGCATAAGCGTCGCCCGGACGTATCTGTAAAGCTCTGTTAAAATTGATTAAAGCGGTTTGATAGTCCCCCTGTCCGTAGTAGATATAGCCGAGTTTCATCGATTGTTTGAAGTCAGAATTTTGAGCAGCAACACGAGCAGAATTAGGCTCAGTTACAGGTGCAGCATAAGTAGGAGATGGCTCGGCAGCAGGAACTGACTCGAAAGCAGGAGATAACTCTTGATAGGGTGATGGAGAAGTGTTGAAACCAGAAGGAAAAGAAGAGGGCGATTGCTCGTTATACCCCTGCTCTACATTAGATCCAGAGTCAGAGACTTTTACAAAATTTTTGCCATAAAATACTGAAGTAGTAATGCCTCCCAATACAAACATTAGCAATCCAGCACATTGAATTAAAAAGGTTTTTCTGATTTTTTTATTGCTCCAATTTTTGATATAAAAAACCAATGATGCCAATGGGACAAGCAAGTAAAGCACTCCCCAAATAGTTTCCTCTCCAAAAGCTTGAACTAATCCCCAAAAATAGCCAACAAGACTTAAAACTAAACCTAGGATGAAAAATAAGGCGATCGCAATTCCAGGCATTTTCTATTTCTCCGATTGATGTATAGTTATTTTGCCAACTGTAAAGGAGAGGATTTTCTACCTGCAACTCATTCCCCTGTTTGCTGTGTTAAAAATAGATTAGCGGTGACAACAGTTCGATCGCGCACAGCCAATGTTAGGATTTTGGTTAGGAATTAGACTAGGAACTCGATCGCGACTGCCGCAAATGATACCCTCTACCCTCGATCGACCCGAAGAACCATTTGCACGCGCCAGCAACGGCTGGGACATCCAAAAGCTTTACACCGACTTGGCAAATGCCAAACAACAATTCGCCCCCCACACCAGAAGAGGGCTGACACCTGTAGAAAAGCGGCACCTCTGCGGCTTGCTGTGCGGCTACAGCCCAGCCGAAATTGCGGTATTTCTCAACAAACAAATCAAAGGTGTAGAAGTTGATTTGTCAAAAACTTTGTACAGATACATAGAATTATTGACAAATCGACCCCGAAATGCTCTCAAAAATTGGAGAGATGCGATCGACTGGCTGGAAATAGCCGGATATAAAACGCAGCCAAAAACCTCAACCGGCGCCATCTTAAAAGCCACTCTTCACCATTCAGACAGGATTTTGTCTGCGGCTATCAGTCCCGACGGACAATTCCTCGCAACGGGTTCTGAGGATAGTACAGTTAAAATTTGGAGTTTGCACAGCGGGGAACTGCGGCAGACAATTTTCGGACATTCAACAGCCGTGTTGCTAGTGGCTTTCAGTCCCGCCAGCAAAACGCTGCTGACACGATCGCGCGCGGGTACAGTCAAACTCTGGAACCTGCAAAACGGCCAACTGCTGAAGCGTTTGGCAGAGGTACACCGCCACGAATCCGTCGCCGTAAGCCCCGACTGGCAAATTTTGGCCATCGGCACCACCTGCGGCACAATCAAGCTTCAGCACCTCAACAGCGGCCAACTGCTGCAAGTTTTAGAAGGCTATCAAGGGGATGACATAAGTGCGATCGCCCTGAGTCCCAACGGCAAAATGCTAGTAGCCAGCGGCCTCAATGCAGCCAGCGGTTTCTGTCGCGCCACAGTCACTTTGTGGGAATTGCCGGGAGGCGAAGTGAGGCGAACATTTGGCAGCGAAAATTATGTAGCGATTTCTTCCGATAGCCAAATTCTTGTCAGTCACGGCGGCCAAACTATCAAACTCTGGAATTTGCAAACAGGCGAATTATTGCATTCCTTACAAACAGGAATTCGCATCACTTCCGCCGTCGCAATTAGCCCTGATGGGAAATACTTTGCAGTGGGGTGTTTTGACGGTACTGTTAGACTTTGGAATCTTCGCGGCGAATTGCTGCACACTTTAGATGGACATTCTAGCCCTGTGTCTGCGGTGGCGATCGGGCTTTTGGGCGAAACTCTCGTCAGCGGCGGCGAGAATGGTACTGTTAAACTTTGGCAACTGCGGGTTTAAGAATATCGATTCTGGTTGCACCAGAATGCTTGTTGACTGTTGACTGTTGACTGTTGACTGATGACTGATGACTGATGACTGTTGACTAATGACTAATGACTAATGACTGATGACTAATGACTAATGACTAATGACTAATGACTGATGACTAATGACTGTCGGATTTGATATAAAACTAACGCCGATCGAGATACCCGACTTTTTGAACAAGTCGGGTATCCTGAGATGTTGCACCATTCTCAATAAGCTTTTTATGAACAGGCAAGATGCCTGTTCCACAAGAAAATTCACTCTTTGTGGAACAGGCCGGAAAGCCTGTTCTTGAGAATGGTGCAAGATGTGAGGCAAGATGGCTGTTCCACAAGAAAATTCACTCTTTGTGGAACAGGCCGGAAAGCCTGTTCTTGAGAATGGTGCAAGATGTGAGGTATCTGAACCGCAGACTGACAATTTATATCGGCTTTTTAAGCAATAAAAATCAGCGTTCCCTTGCTCATTTCCAAAGTATCGCCCATTTGCATACCGTTGTGAAAAGCACCCAAAATCACCTCGCTAGTTTTGCCGAAAGCGATCGCCCCGCTAGCATCAATTCCAATTGCGCCAAAATCCCGTTGACGTTCGTCAGCTTCAGCAAAAGAACGCTCAAAAGCAGTTTTCAAACTCAAACCATCCGTTACCCGAATCACAATTCGCGCGGCCAAACACTCGTCCATAATGTGCTCGCCAATCCCCGTACAGCTTACCGCCGCACTTTGGGCCGCGTAATTTCCCGCCGGCATCGCCGAGTCGCTAACCCGCCCGATGCGCTCAAAACCCTTGCCACCTGTCGAAGTCCCAGCAGCCAAGCGTCCATGCACATCCAAAGCTACGACTCCGATCGTACCCACACCGGCCGGTTCGGCAACCACGTCAGCCATTGCTTTGCTAAAATTGCCTTGGCGTTCCTGCATCCACTCGTGCAAACGCAAATCCGTCATCGGATCGTAAATCGGCAATTGAAGTTCTCGCAGTAATTCCGCCGAACCAAAATCCGAGAGAACTCGATCGTCCGAATGCTGCAAAAATTGAGCAAGTTCGATCGGATGTTGAACGCGAGAAACATTAATCGCCCCGCTGAAACGCTGCATCAAACCATCCATCAGCGAAGCACTCATCCGAATTTGACCGTCCGACTGCACTACAGAACCAGTACCGGCATTGAATCGCGGGTCATCTTCCAACAATTGGCAGCCCCGCACCACTGCATCTACGGCACTTGCACCGTCTTTCAGCAGCGGATAAACTTCCTCCAAAACATCGTAAAGCGATTTCCGCACCGCCTCAATTCCGCCTTTACTGTGTAGAGAACTGCCGGCACCGCCGTGAATAACTAGCTTTGGTTGCACCTGTTGCGATGCCATACTTTTTAACCTAAAATTTTTCCTTTGCAATCTTAGCTTCGATCGAGCAACTTGCCCTAAATTCTTAATCTTGAGCCGCCAAACGGCGGCGACGACAACGTTCGGAGCAGTATTTGACCTCATCCCAGCAGTCAGCCCATTTTTTGCGCCAAGTAAAAGGTCGATCGCACACTGGGCACATTTTTGTCGGTAAATCAGATTTCGATCGTTGCTTAGCCATGCTAATTTGGAAAGTACATTACTAACTCACATCTTGTACCATTTTTAGGAACAGGCAAGATGCCTGTTCCACAAGAGTTAAATTTGATTGTGGAACAGGCATCTTGCGATTATGAACAGGCTTTCCGGCCTGTTCCACAAGAGTTAAATTTGATTGTGGAACAGGCCGGAAAGCCTGTTGCTAAGGAAAAACCTAATTTCTGCCAAACACCTCCCCAAATAAAAATGCTCGAAATGGCCGGCGCCAACATCCGAATAATCTTAGTCGAACCGGCAGGCCCATTGAATGTCGGTTCTGTTGCCCGCGTCATGAAAAATATGGGTTTGCACCAATTAGTTTTGGTAAATCCCCAATGCGATTATTTAGGGGAAGAGGCCCGACTGATGGCAGTTCGCGCCGCCGACATACTCGAAACTGCCAAAGTAGTCGAGAGTTTGCCCGCTGCTTTGGTGGGGTGTGTCAGAGCGATCGCAACTACAGGGGATGATAGTCGATCGTTGCCAACACAACTAGAAGAACCAGCAGATGCCTTGCCTTGGCTCCTAGAAGCCCCCAGCGCCCTCATTTTCGGCCGAGAAGACTGCGGCTTGACCAATGCCGAATTAAACCGCGCTCAACGCCTGATCCGCATTCCCAGCAGCGATGCCTACACATCTCTAAATCTCGCCCAAGCCGTCGCTATCTGCTGTTACGAACTATACAAGTCAGTTGTCAGTTGTCAGTTGTCAGTTGTCAGTGGCCAAAAGGAATCGGCTCCCTTGGAAAATTTAGAGGGATATTACCAGCAACTAGAAACGCTGTTACTCAAAATAGGATATTTGCAGCAGCACACAGCAGCAAGCCGGATGGAAAAATTTCGGCGTTTGTACAACAGGGCTTATCCGACAGTGGATGAAGTCGCCATGCTGCGGGGCGTCCTCCGCCAAACAGAATGGGCAATCAAAAGTTACCCACGAGAGGCAAATTCTGATACTCTGAATGGGGCGTTGCCGGAAAATCCAACGGATAGCTAGGAGAAAGGCTGATAATTGGGGATGTGAGATTGAGGATTTTTTTCACAGAGAACTTTCCTTTACCCACTTGTCACCTTCATAACAGGGTTTCTTGACTAAAAACCTAAGCTTTGCGATAATTTGCGGGCAATAAACCCGGTTGCTGATACCATGCAGCGTCTGGGGTAAATCTAAAATCTAAAATCTAAAATCTAAAATTGATTGGCTGACAAGCTGAAAAATCTTAAACTTGAAATTTACAGTAGTGATGAAGGAGTAAGACGTGGCAGAGCGGTTTCCCAAAGGATCGATATTATCGGTGATATCCTCGATATCCTCTGCCAACTCCGGCTCAAAGCAGCCTAAGTCAGGCAAAGCAAGTCAGTCTGGCAACTCGGGCCGTCGCCGCCCTTCGCAACCGCAAAACGGCAATTCAGAAATTCGATCGCCCGAACCTGCGACTTTGCCACCGCAACAAAGCCGCGGCAGCAGAATTGGAGCCAATTCTCCCACATCTTCGGAAGAATTTACTACACAAGACTTTTTATCCGATCCTCGATCGGCAATTAACCCCAGAAAACCCAGAGTCAGCAAAATTCCCCCGTCGAAGACTCGCAAACCAGGCAAAAAAGGCCTCGCTGCTGTCGATATGTTCGAGTTTCCGAACCCGAATCTGGAGCGGGAAAATGTGAGTTCGATCGCCAGCAATCCCAACAGCCAGCCCCCAACAGCCACTCCCCCTACCACCCGTGGAAGTCGTCCCAGTTCGCCCCCTGTTCGCATTCCAGACACGGTAATCCCCGCAGATGCCAAAAAACCCCCCGTGCCTAAACCGCGCCCACAAGCGAGTCAGAGACCGGGTAAACGCTCTGCACCTCGGAGCGTGCCGCCGTTGGTGTATGCTACTCGCTTGCTGATTTTGGGAGTTGGGATAGCGGTGATTTGCGGTACGCTGCTGTCGGTGGTAAATGCTGTGAGTCGAGCATCCACTGTAGCTGCAGAAGAACAAACCACCGCAGGGGAGAAAAACTCAGATGCAGGCGACACCGCATCTGCAGCAGCGGTGACAGGAGAAGTGCTGCAACTGAATCAAGAATTAGGAGCTTTGAAAACGCAAGTTCAGGTTTTAGCAACAGAAAATCCTAGTTTGACAGCCGGAATATTTCTAGTCGATTTAGATACTGGAAGCTACCTAAATTTTAATGGCGATACTGCTTTTGCTTCAGCTAGCACGATTAAAGTGCCAATTTTAGTAGCTTTTTTCCAAGCAGTAGATGAGGGCAAAGTGCAGTTAGATCAGGTGCTGACGCTGAAGTCCGAACACATTGTCGGCGGTTCTGGGGATATGCAAGACCAGGCTCCTGGCAAGAAGTATTCGGCTTTGGAAGTTGCCCAAAAGATGATTGTTGTCAGTGACAATACGGCGACAAATATGATGATTGAGTTGTTGGGAGGTGCTGAGGTTTTGAATCAGCATTTTGCAAATTGGGGTTTGAGTACCACGGTTCTGCGTAATAATTTGCCAGATTTGGAGGGAACTAATACTACCAGTCCGAAGGATTTGATTAATATCATAGCCCAGATCGATCGGGGGAATTTGGTATCGGTGAAATCGCGCGATCGCATTTTGCAAATCATGCGCCAAACTAGAAACGATTCTTTGCTGCCGAAAGGTTTAGGCGAAGGTTCAATTATTGCTCACAAAACCGGCAACATTGATACAATTCTTGCGGATGCGGGTATGGTGGATTTGCCGAATGGTAAGCGTTATTTGGTGGCGGTGATGGTGAAGCATTCACCGGAAACGGAGAAGCAGGCTCAAACATTGATTCGGGATATTTCTCGGATGAGTTACCGCTATTTGTACGGTGGGGAAACGCCAGCCGATTCAAAAGTGAAAATTAAAAATTGAAAATTCAACCGGGTTTTTTCCGGCTAGTGTTGTAGACTTTATCAAACTCTAAATCAGTTTGTATTATGAAACTCAACATCCGCCTTGCTTGTCTAGTAGCGCTCTCTATTTTAGCCGTTGGAGTTTCCCCCACCTTGAGTAATGCTAATCCTGCTCCTGAATATGAGACGGACGGCGTGAGAGTGATCAACAATAATATCGAACTCAATCGGGCGAAAAACTTAGCCCGTCAAGCAGCAGAAATTGCTAATGGGGGTTTAGGCAACTATCGAGCTGAACCTTCTATGCACGGTACTTCTAAGGAATCGCCGTTTGTTGACAATGGCGATGGAACTTGGACTTTTACTTTTAAGGGTAACAAGCCTGGTTCGTCTGTCTATACTGTAGAAACGGTTGTTACGGTTTCTCAAGATGGCCGAATCAGAGTTGATTACAACGGGCCAATTCGCCAGTTATCTCCATTGTGAACAACTGTGCAAATATCGGGCTATGCAGTTTCAATTCCCGATCGGGATTTAAGTTAACGGCATTTTTTCCCTTTGTTACAATCAAGGGAATTCCCCTCCTCACATCAGCACTAATGCAAATTATCCTAGAAGTTCCCGATATCCTCGGCGAAAAACTGCAAGAATTGGGCGATCGTCTCCCGGAAGCCCTGGATCGCGCACTTCGGGAACTCGCCCCCGCAGAAACCATCCCCTACCAAGACGATCGCCAAATCGTCGAACTGCTAGCGAGTCAACCCAGCCCAGAAGAAATCCTCGCAATCCGCCCCACACCTGTGTTGCAAGCCCGCATGAGCGAACTGCTCGATCGCAATAAATCCGGCACTATTTCGGCCAGAGAGGAAGTCGAACTCGATCGCTATTTGCTGTTAGAACATTGGGTGCGTTTAGCCAAAGCTCACGCCTACAAACGCTTACAGACAGAAGCATGAGTTATGTACCAGCCACTGTGCGTCGCGTCGTCACCCAACGCGCCGGAGAGCAATGCGAGTATTGTCGATTTCCCCAAACGGCTTCACTCTTTGCCTTTGAAATGGAACACATCATTGCTGAAAAACATGATGGGGCCACCGTCGTGGAAAACCTAGCGTTATCCTGTCCTTCCTGCAACCGTTTCAAAGGAACTGACCTAGGTTCTATCGACCCTGAGACAGGACAGCTAACTCCCTTTTTTAATCCCCGTGTCCAGGAATGGTCAGACCATTTTCGGCTAGAAGGAGGAGCAATCGTCCCACGGACACCAGAAGGGCGCGTAACCGCTAAAATTCTGCAATTTAACCTCCTAGAACGCATCCTCGAACGCGAGCAACTTATCAGTATTGGGGAATATCCAGCACCCCGCCCACAAACCACATAAACAGTAGGTGATGGTATAAAATCAACTTAACGATGCAGATTTTAGCAATAATTTAGAGAAGTGGTATTACAAAACAAATGAATAATTTTAATGGTGAAAAAACCTTATAACTGGAATAGTATTAGAGAGTCCTTGGGTGATTGTAATTCCCCCTATGCTTATATAGTAGCTTATTATCTTTCAAGATTTGATAGAGATGCTTATCAGAAATTGGGATTTGGTAATATGACTGATACCCATGAAAAAATAGGCTCTCTACTTGGAATTTCCGCTAATACAATCAAAAATTTGAGAGATGCCTTTGATCCTTATCATGAAAATAGGCGTAGAGGCTGGTGGCAGAGAGAGTTATGGCGTTGTGAGAAAGAAATTTATGAAGGATTTAAAGAATATTCTGAAGAAGAGCTCTATGTTCTAGTTGGCAAAATTTTAACCACACCCAAGCTTGATTTTGAACAGATTTTCGATTATTTTAGTGTCTCAGATGATACGCTAATATTTCCTGATGAAGTCGGAGAAGTAGAGGAAACTAAAACTTTGAAAGAAGGTTCTATCCGTCAAATACAAGTTAATGCTTATGAACGAAATAATCAAGCTCGCAAAAAATGTATTGAACATTATGGGCTAAATTGTTATGTTTGCAAGTTTAACTTTGAAAAAGTTTTTGGAGAAATAGCTAAAGGTTTTATTCATGTTCACCATATAATACCTTTAGCTGAAATTAATCAAGAATATGAAGTTAATCCTATTCAAGATTTACGTCCACTATGTCCTAACTGTCATGCAATGATTCATAGGAAATATCCTCCATTTACTATTGAAGAAATTAAAGATTTACTTAGTAAAAACTGACTTCGTAGATAGATGTCCAAGATATTTTATGAGACCATAGAGGCTCAAATCCTTGCCGCAGCAGCCATACAGCCGAAAGATTTGACAATCAAGCATCCAGGATACAAGCCCCCGGATTCATTCCGAAAGCAGACTCAGGATCCAGAAATAAAAAACCTGTATCCGATAAACCAGCCCCCGAATTGATCCGTGGGGTCAATGCTTCAATCTAAAATCTAAAATCTAAAATCTAAAATCGATTGACCCCTCAAAAAAACACCTAGCCATTCACGGAAATTCCAAGAACCAGAAAGCGATTAAACACTCGCGACTGCTAACTGTTCCGCCGCCTCTTTTTCGTTCATCTCGTCGAGTTTCTGCCAAACTTGCTGCATCAATTCATCCAATCCAAGTCTACTAACGGCAGAAATCAACAAAACAGGAGCGCCGCTAATTTCTTTAAGTCGGCTGATTAAATTAGCGATTTCTTCGCTTTCGAGGTCGATCGCATCTACCTTATTAAAAGCCAAAATCTGCGGTTTATCGGCTAAACCACGCCTGTAAGCCTTCAATTCTTCCTGAATTGTGACATAATTGGCGATCGGATCTTCATCGGTAATATCGATCAGATGCAGCAGCAACCGAGTTCGTTCGATGTGCCGCAAAAACTCGTAACCCAAACCCGCGCCTTCGTGCGCTCCCTCAATTAATCCGGGAATATCAGCAAAAACAGTACCGTCGCCGGTCGGTTTTCTGACTACGCCCAAATTCGGGACTAAAGTTGTAAACGGATAATCTGCTATCTTGGGGCGAGCCGCAGACAAAGCTGAAATTAAGGTGGATTTGCCAGCATTCGGCATCCCCAGAATTCCCACTTCAGCTAATAGCTTCAATTCCAAACGCAAAAATTTGTGTTCTCCTTCTTTTCCCGGCATCGCATAATCGGGAGCACGGTTGGAATTGGTCAGAAAACACTTGTTTCCTAAACCGCCTTTGCCGCCTTTGGCTACGCAAAAAGTCTGTCCGGGCGTCACTAAATCTGCTAAGATTGCCTGAGTTTCCGCGTCGTAAACTACTGTACCGCAGGGAACTTCGATCGTGCGATCGTCCCCTGAAGCCCCCGTCATATTCTTCGGCGCGCCGCGCTTCCCGTCTTCAGCTTTAAAAATCCGGTTGTACTGAAAATCTAGCAGCGTTTGCAGGCTTTCCACCGCCACCATATACACGGAACCGCCTTTGCCGCCTGTCCCGCCAGAGGGGCCGCCCGCTGGTACATACTTTTCTCTGCGAAAAGCTACCATACCGTCGCCGCCTTTGCCGGCTGCGACTTGAATATCTGCTCGATCGATAAATTGCATAATTTAGTCAGTAGTCAATTGTCAGTTGTCAGTTGTCAGTTGTCATATCATGTCCGATCGAGCGATTAAAAGGGCGGGTTTTTGAGATTGTCAATTATTGGCAAATATTTTTCGTGAACCCGCCCCTACCTTATTAGGGGTAATCGACCGGACATCATATCAGTTGTCAATTGTCAATTGTCAATTGTTAGTTGTCATTAGTCAGTAGTTATTATTATACCAGATCCAAGTACCATATTGCTCTTTTTCTTTAGCCCGGGTCGGCGGACGACAGCCAAGTTTAGTGGCTATTTACAGTTGCCGGAAAAATATAATTTTACCAATTCTGAAAAGTAGTTCAGAGCTTGAGATTGTCCGCGAGCATTTGTAGGGAAACGGCACTGCCGTGTCCAGCTCCTAAATCGGCGATTTTTAATAATTTGTATAAGCTTGAGGATTGTACCAAAACTTTTGTTGAATTAGTATTATCAAAGCAGATTTGATATTAGCAAGACTCACGCACAAAAACTGAATAAACCCGGTTTTTCTACTGGGGCGGATGGGTGTAATGATGTTTTTTCGTAGAAAAACCAGGTTTTTGCGTTCAGGACTAATAGTAGTCATTGGGTAATAGTTACAGTCATTAATCCCAGATTTCACAAGCATGACAACTGACAACTGACAACTGACAACTGCCTACTGACAACTAACTACTGACTAATGACTAATGACTAATGACTAATGACTAATGACTAATGACTACTAACAATAGGACGATACATCTTCCTTACATTCATCTGCCAAATAGCAGAGAGCTCGAAAGCGCATCCCGACTAACTGTTCGTAAAGCGGGTTAATCTGGCACATCGCCGGAATGTGGACGATTTTGCGACCAAATAACACGACATCTCGCTCAAACGGACACTGGGGCGGAATAATTTTACAGACAAAGTGTGCCAATTTTGGGTCGTGAATTTCCCAGCCGTCAAGCCAGTCTTTGACGGGTTGCAGGACATTTTTGTGGTGAGGTTTAGGTAGCCGAGATGAAAGCGCTGTTCCGGCGGCGGGGGCGACATTCGCATCAAAGACTATTTGGCTGCTGGGCCCCTGGGGATCGCACTTGCTGTCTTCGATGGTGTGTCGCAGAGCTTCGATCACCTCTACGTTCTGACCCAAAGCTGTGCAAAACTTGTAGATTACCTCGTCTTCGCTGAGCGAGTATGTACCGTCTGCCAAAGCTACCATGACTGCTGTCCTCAAAAAATCCTCGCCTTTGGCGGTGTCTTCCCCTAACACAGTGGCTAGTTCCCCTGCGGTAATGGGTTCAAAACCCGCCTCAAAAGATACCGGGTGTAGTTCATCCTGAGTTAGATTTGCAATCATTTTTTGCTCGTCTTCGTCAAAGTTGCCGTCTGCCCAAGCAATTGTCAGCAATCCCCGCAGCCAAGCAGTAATCTCTTCATTGGTGCAGGAAGATTTAGCGTTACTCATTAGCATTTCCACTTGGATGTACCAGTCAATTTGTTCGTTTACAGCGGACTCAATATTCCCCTCCCAATAATTTTTACTGGTTTTGTGGTCGATCGATGATCTATTTGTAGAAGGTTGGTGCCCGAAGATTGCTCCAAACGCTTGTAGTGGATGTGTTAAAAGCATATTTGTTTCTCAGCAGCATCGCTGACTAGCGAGCTAATCTATTGGGTAATCCTATTCCCTAAAAAGTCATCTATCGCGAGGAATAGGTTTGTTGAATTCATCTTAACTCTAGTTGCACCCATTGAGATGGCGATCGAATTTTATTCAATCCCGATTGCCATTAGCAACCCAATTTTTCGCAAGAAATAAAAGGTTGGCAAGCGTGGGATCTAATCAGACACTGGGTTTCTCACCCAGGCGGCGATCGAACTTCGCTCTCTTTGCATTTTAATATATATTTTTGTAAATTTTTGTGTGCCGGCAGCACAATATTAACAGCGAGCCGACTTTACGTTGGTGAGAAAAAAATATATGAGAAAAATTTTACCGCCGATAAAAGCTTTTGATTGTTGTGTCCGCCTAGAAATGACCGATTTTTTTTTAGCTTCGGCGACACAAAATCCAGCGCAATTCCATTGGCGGGCGTGCGTTTGCCATCGGGAAGACATCTCGACCGGTGGCCCAACTGGGAAACCAGGGCGTCGGGGGCCAGGCTCCTTCTGGCAGGTGGTGGCGTTCGTACTCAAACACCAATTCGTCGGATATTTGGACTAAGGGCAAGCCTTCCATTGCGGTGGCGAGTTCTTGGGGTGTAAATAAAGTAGACCAGGAGAGTTGGGCAACTTGTCGCACGAGGGCATCTGGCTGGTAGTCGCCGACGGTTAAAAACGTGCTGAACAGCAACAGACCTCCGGGAGACAGGGAATCGCACATTTTAGCTAAGAAAAGCCGTACTTGATCGTTGTCTCGAAAATGTGAGATGACTTCGGCGGCAACAGCCAACTGGTAGCGGGCAGGTTTCATCCGCATTAAGGGGTCGAGCACGTCGCCTTCAGTAACTGTCACGGGAAGGTTTTCGGCTGTTACTGCCGCTTTCAATTGTTCTGCAAAAGCTGGGGCTAGTTCGATCGCATCCACAGAATAGCCCAATCTCGCCAGCGGCAAGGTATTGCGGCCGGTACCAGCCCCCACGTCCAAAATCCGCACTCGATCGGGCGTGCCCAATTTAGCAGCCGTTGCCATCAATTTTGCATCGGGATGAGAACCGAAAAGCGGAGGTTCTCTGGTGTCTACCCAGCTTTTGTACTGTTCTCCAACACTTGAGGTAGTAACAATCACTTTGCAAGCTAAACCGGTTTGCGGCGGCTGTACTGATTCGTATTGCAGGATCAGCATCGATGCTGTGGAGGTGCGGTAGCCTTGTTCTAACTTGGTGGCTAAAAGCTTGCTGAGTTCGTCTCTGCGGTCTTCGGGCAGGGGTCTGTCGAGAGTGCTAAATAGATTTTCTATGGACTTTAGATAGTGGTTTAGCATTCCTGGGACGCAGGGGAAAATTAATTCTCCGCGAGCGTTTATGCGGGTATTAATTTTGTAGAGGATTGCTTGCTGGAGAATGTCGGGATTTACTACCAGCGGTAGCTGTTCGGTCTGGTTGATTGTACTTTCGGCGCCCATAAATTCCGCGAAGAGGTGATTAGTTGTTAGTTGTTAGCTCTTAGCTGTTAGCTGTTAGTTATTAGTTATTTGTTATTTGTTATTTGTTATAACTCACATCTTACACCTTCTCAAGAACAGGCAAGATGCCTGTTCCACAAAGAGTAGATTTTCTGCTTGTGGAACGGGCATCTTGCCCGTTCAAAAGGCTGATTGAAAAGGGTGCAACATCTCAGTTATAACTCACATCTTACACCTTCTCAAGAACAGGCAAGATGCCTGTTCCACAAAGAGTAGATTTTCTGCTTGTGG
>NZ_JAUBOV010000099.1:0-3785 GCF_036700405.1 Microcoleus sp. T3_D1 | reverse complement strand
AACGGGCATCTTGCCCGTTCATAAAAATCTATAAGCAGCGGATCAAACCACTTTTCGCGTAAGTATTAATTATCAAAACAACGCCGATTTTAGAGCTTTATTTTCAATAAATCTCAAATCGACCAAGCCCAAAACCGGAGTAGGTTCCAAAATCGGAGTTAATATCAATAATAAGCTGTAGCGAATTCAAATTTTATGTTTCACGGCGAGGCGGAAAAAGCGTCAAATCCTCTCGCCTTCTCCCCTCTCTCCTTCCCCTCGTCAGCCATAACAGGCAATGTATATGGGTAGCAACTAAAAGCGGGGCTTAGTTGCTGCCGGTAAAAGTCACTAGGGGGAACTTTGACTGAGCTTCAGTCATCGGGCGCCGTCTGCCTTCCTCTTGCCAGTAGTTGATTACTTCTGTGGCTTGGTTGAGGATTTCGACGCGATCGTTGTCAGCAATCCAGTGTTTGGCTTCGAGTTCGTTTTTGAGGTCTTCCCACGCATCTTTGCGGGGCCAGAAAAAGTAGGATGTCAGCGGGCTAGTTCCTTTGCCGACAACTTGGTCAACGGCGAGGGCCACATTCTCTTCTAGCCAGAGAACTTTTAAGATGAACTTGGACAAGCAAACCTCCAGGGTTCCGATCGAACTTGTTAAAAATTTCTACAATCGCTAAGCGTAGCACACTCTGTTCGATAATTGGTCATCGGCCATGAAAAGTTTTGTGGCGCGGCTGGTTTTAGCGCCACTCAGGGGCTGGGAACCGATAAAATTTGGGTTCTCACCGCAATACGCTTGGGCCCGAGCCCGATCCCCCCTAGCCCCCCTTAAGAAGGGGGGGACAAGAAGTTACTCTTGCGTCCCCCAACAATCAGGGGGATTGAGGGGGATCTCGCCCGGAATAAACAGTTTTAACCCAAGCGTATTGGTTCTCACGCGCCGTAGGTACAAGGATGGTTAAATTGTGAACAGAGTTATTTTAGTCTTCGACATTGACGGTGTGGTGCGGGATGTGTCCGGTTCCTATCGGCGGGCGATCGCCGATGCGGTGGAACATTTCACGGAGGGTGCTTTTCGCCCGAATTCTCTCGATATCGACTCTCTGAAGTCTGAGGGTGTGTGGAATAATGACTGGCAGGCGTCTTTCGAGTTAGTTTGCCGTTATTTTGAGGGGATTGGACGATCGAGAAACGAACTCGCTGTCAACTATGACGAATTAGTGGCTTTTTTCCAAAGTCGCTATCGCGGGCCTGATGAGAAAAATTGGACTGGTTACATTTGCGATGAACCGCTGCTGTTAAGTCCGGCTTATCTGGAAAATTTAACGGTTGGGGGCATGGTTTGGGGCTTTTTTAGCGGGGCGATGCGGGATGAAGCTGCTTATGTTTTGTCAGGGAAACTAAGTTTAAATTCCCCGGTGTTGGTGGCGATGGAAGATGCACCGGGAAAACCCGATCCGGCTGGACTTTTCGCGGCAATTGAACAGTTGGAAACTCTGCACGGTTTAGAAAAAAATTTGCCCGTGATTTACGCGGGAGATACTGTTGCGGATATTTACACGGTTGTGAGGGCGCGGGAAGTGCAACCAAACCGGGTTTGGCTGGGGGCTGGAATTTTGCCGCCTCATGTTTTGGATGATGCTGTGCGCTGTGAGGCTTATGCTGCAGGGCTGGAAAATGCGGGTGCTGCAGCGGTTTTCAGGAATGTGGAGGAGTTGACGGCTGCGCGGATTTTGGAATTAGTTCAGTAGGCCTCTTGCAAAAGTCCTTTTCATAAATTTATTGGACGGGCAAGATGCCCATCCCACAAGAGTTATTTTTTCTTGTGGGATGGGCATCTTGCCCGTCCTAGTTATTTTTGCAAGAGGTTGAGTAGGCCAGTCAGTCTGTTGGCTACGCATTCTGCACCTTATTTTATTGACAAAGAAAGGTAATTTTGTTAAAAAATTTGGCAGCTTATCCTATTGACAAGTAAATGTAGTTTTGTTACATTTATTTGTCAATTTTTGCATCTTTGAGTTGACAATATCTGCTGCTGCGGCTTAGTACAGAGTAGAGGTCAATCTCTAGGAGAATGCAACTATGTTAGTTTCGCGATCGACTGATAAACAACCTACGCTGGAAGAAACTCGGCAACTAGAAAAGCTCCAAGCCCAAATCGAGCGAGCTGTTGCTAACGGCAAGATATCTAAGCAAGAAATGGAAGACATTAAGAGAGCGATTTGTGCGGACGGCAAAGTTACTGTTGAAGAACTGGAACTATACAGAATCTTGGTGACAGATAGGATTGTTGCTGGAGATGTGGAATACGAGTTTTGATAAGAGAATTCAACGGAGGGAACGGATTTAAGGGATGAATATTGAGGAAAGAAGAAACCTGCAAGAAGAGTTTGAATTGTTCTTCAATAGTTTATTTCCTGCTAGCTTAGGATGAGATTGGGTCATTTTTGGGAGCATCCCTTTTAGGAACTATACCCCACAATCATCGGGATGCTCGCAATTTTTTATTGGCGTTTTGAGATTATTGCAAGTGCAAGAATTTGTCTAAGGCGCTGACTACAACTGGTGGCCAGCGGCGGTTATTGGCAACCCAATCGAGGTCTTTGTAGCGGGAGTCGAGGCCGATCGCTGCTACCCAATTACTCTCTGCTTCGCCGCGATTTCCTGTTTCCCAAAGACAGGCGCTGAGGGCGGCTCTCATGTCGGCAAATTGGGGGTATCTGCGGACGATGTTTTTCATGTTGCGAATTGCTTCTTTGGTTTGCCCGTTTTGATAAAGTGCGAGGGCGTGGTTGGCGCGGGCAAAGGCGTATTCGGGGGCTAATTCAAAGGCTTTGCTGTAGTCGGCAATTGCTTGTTCCCATTTTCCTAAACCTGCTTCGGCGTTGCCTCGGTTGTTGTAGGCGGCTGGATCTTGGGGGTCTAATTCTAGTACGTGATTGTAGTCGGCGATCGCCTCTTCCCAACGTCCTAAACCTTCTAAGGCGGTGCCGCGGTTTAGGTAGGGATCGGGGGCGTCGGGTGCTAGTTCGATCGCTCTTTCGTAGTCGGTAATAGCGGCTTGTAGTTTGTTTTGGCTGACTCTAGAGTTGCCTCGGTTGCTCCAAGCGGCGGCTTCTGAGGGAAATTTGTCAATGATTTGAGTCCAAAAAGTTTCGGCGGCGGGAAATTTGCCTTCATTTGTAGCTTCAAAAGCTTTTTGAACGAGTTCTCCCAATTCCTGTTGAGGATCGGTGATATCTGTTGGTTGTACTTGGGCGACTACGGGGGCGATATTTCCCAACCATACTAAGCCGGTTACAATTAATACTGTAAAAAATGTGAAAAGTGAGCGAATCATTGTTGTTGACGGTTTAAACTTTACTAAGAATATTATTAACCGAAATTGCCGGGGTTGGTTGGAAGATGTGTGAAAAGTCTCGGCGACTTAAGTCGCAGCTACACAGACAAAACCTGCCTCCGCAGGTTCGGGATTTGGTTTAGGCGGCGTAGGCGGACTTTGGTTGGGTAGTTGCGGGTTTAACTGATATCATGTCCGATCGATTGACAATAATATCCCGGCCGGGGCGGGTTTTTGAAATTGTCAATTATTGGCAGATATTGTTGGTGAACCCGCCCCTACCTGATTTTGGGCGAAGGGAAGCGGAGGGAATCGACAAACCCGCCCGACCCCACGAAAAATCCTCTTATTGATATTGCTGCAAGATGTCAGTTTTAACTGAGATATTGCACCATTCTCAATTAGCCGTAGGGGCGGGTTCGCCAACAGCCTTAAAGCTTGCAAATAGGTTCTATAAACCCGC
>NZ_JAUBOV010000098.1:0-22871 GCF_036700405.1 Microcoleus sp. T3_D1 | reverse complement strand
CGATCGCTGGCCACTTTTGGGCTAGCTTTACTGTTTCTTTTATTCATAACCGGCGTGCGACGCCGGTGGAACGCTCTGAAGAGGACTGAAGAAAGTAGGAGTTACGCAAAAAAAACTGGCTTCTTCCAAAAATCGTCACTTTTTCGATAAGTATTCACGTAGAAATAGGGTTTTGGACTCCCCGTAAGTTCTGGACAGAACTGATTAGTCCTCTTCAGAGGACTTTAGCTATTAGCCAGGGGTTTCAACCCCTGGCGGACGAATAGGCAAAACCTAGAAACTATTAGATTCAGGTATCGAAGAGCATAAAATTAGCATTGAAATACGACACTTAACAAAGTTAAAACCGTGCAGCCAAACAAAGCTTCCAATGTATATCTTCGTGAAGGTTTGTAAGGGTAAGAATTCCAAACTCGCAATTCTCCATTAAAGCCGCGCGACGCTAAACTCAGCGATACTTGACGGTAGTTTTCCAAAGTTCGCTGAAGCAATTGCCCGATTAAAATGCTTAAACTCTGCATTCCCCGCTTCCAAGTGCGATAGCCACAGCGCGAGTTTTGTGCTATCCAAAGTTCATCGGCGATCGCCAATAAGCTAAAAATAAACCGATACATTAGTAATAGCAGTTCTGTGACTAACTCTGGACAGCGTAATTGTCTGAGAATCTGCAAGATTTCGGTAAATGGAACCGTCAAGAGGATGAAATACATACAGCTTGTCGATGCGAAGGCGCGGGCAAATAGCACGCTCACTTGGTATATTCCGGTGCGACTCACATACAGATAAAAAGTGCCGATGCTAATGCCCCAACCTTGCCAGATATCCCACTGAATTTGCGGGATTTGACTTAACTCAACCGCACCCAGGGCCAAAGCAGGCAAACTTGTCAGCAAAAACATCAACGGTAGCGACAGCAACCGCAAATACAGTTTCCCCGGAATACCCGCATAGACGACGATCCAGACGGTTAACCAAAGGCCGATCGACAATTGGACGATCGCCCCTGAAACCAGAGAGAGAATTAAAAGGGCGATCGCAAAGGATAACTTGTGAGATGGCGGCAACCCGCGCAAGCGATTGGTATAAGCCAGACTATCAATCTGATGGTTCATTCCGACGGTTTATTATCAGACTGCTGCCGAGATTGCGATCGGCCTTTATACAACCCAATGACGTACCCAACTACGCCAGCCCCCATCGCCGCTTGAGACGCAAACAATAGACTGGAAATTTCTCCGCTAGCCGGCTCAAACAAGTGATTGAACCAAGGTTTATAACCCGGTTGAATTTCGGTAATTGCTTTCTTAGCTTGGTCATCGGCACCGCCATATTCACCCCGCACAAAAACGAGAGGAAACGCTGCCAGAACAATCACAGCGCCAGCCAAAAGCCAATTTTGCCGCGAAGTAGATTGGTGATTTTTTGTAGTTTTTTGACTCACGGCGCCTCACTCCTGTCTCAATAATTTCAAAGTTTCCAACTCCGGCTTCCCGTAAGAATGCAGCCAATTCCAGACCAAGAGAGTCAGCAATCCCTCACTGATAGCCAGGGGTACTTGAGTGATAGCAAAGATGCCAGCAAACTTGAGAAACGAAGCCATAAAACCGCCACTTGCTGCCGGAAAAGCTAACGCTAATTGAATCGAAGTAGTTACATAAGTCAGTAAATCTGCCAAAGCCGCCGCACAAAAAATTGCTGCCCGCTGGCTACCAGTTCGCAACAGCAATTGATAGATAAAATAGGCAGCGAAAGGGCCGACAATCGCCATCGAAAACATATTCGCTCCCAGCGTTGTCAAGCCACCATGCGCTAACAGTAACGTTTGAAACAGCAGAACTAAAGCCCCCAGTACAGCCATCACCGAAGGGCCGAACAAAATTGCACCCAAACCTGTACCCGTCGGGTGAGAACAACTGCCCGTTACCGAGGGAATTTTTAAAGCAGAAAGCACAAAAGTAAACGCACCCGCCAAAGCAAGCAATAGTTTAAGTTCCGGGTGTTCTTTTGTAATACGAGTAATCGATCGCAAACCTACTGCAAAAAAAGGCAACGCCACAATCCACCAAAATGCAGCCCATTGCACCGGCAAAAAACCTTCCGAAATGTGCATAGCTGCGGCGGGCGTTGCCGATCCCAGGACAATATAACAACTCAAGCCAGCCATCAATCCCAAGCTGACCAATTTCCGATTTCTGGTCTTCACACTGAACCTCGCAGATGAGACTATGTAAATTAACACATCGGCGGGCATCCTGACTCAGAAAGCGACATGACTCTCATTACAGTTGCGGGACAGCGCCGGACTTGCACCGAACTTTCCCCGTTTCCTCTAACGGCTGCTCCCCATTAGAACCGACTGGTTAGACATAGTTTAGTCGATCGCGTAAATCTCAGCAAATATTTTACAAAAATTACTTAAGATTAACCAAGTCAAAATTACCTATCATCTTCTCTTCTCTTCTCTTCCTTCGCGTCTTCGCGGTTCGTTCCATAAATACTATTGCCAAACAAATCAAAGGTATAATGTTAGTGAGTTTTGAGGAAAGCCGCCATGTTAGATTACAAATTTCCGAGGCACTGGCCCTCAGCCGATGAACTACCAGACTCAGATGAAACGCCTGTGGATAACGAACTGCAAGAACTAATACCAGGCTTGTTAAAAGCAATATTGCTCATACTTTGGGCAGAACGCATGGACTGGTTTTTTGGCATAGATATGGGTATTTATCATCACCCTGACGAACCGCCAATTGTCCCAGATGCTTTCTTAAGTTTAGGAGTAGAACGATTTTACGACGAAGAATTGCGTCCCAGTTACGTGCTGTGGGATGAAAATGTCATGCCACTTTTCGTGCTAGAAGTTGTTTCCCCAACTTATCGCAAGGAATACAGCACAAAATTAGACAATTATCAAGCTTTAGGCGTACTTTATTACGTCATTTATTCTTCCCGCCGCCGTCGTAAACCTCATTTGGAAGTACACAAGTTAGTCAATGGGAAGTACGAGTTACAGTCAGGAAATCCAGTTTGGATGCCTGAAATTGGTTTGGGGATTGGTTGTGAAAGGGGAAGTTATTCTGGGGTGACAAGGGAGTGGTTGTATTGGTATGATGCCGATGGAAAACGTTATCTGACTCCTGAAGAACAGGTGAAAGAATCAGCGCAGCGCGCCCAACAGGAATCGCAGCGCGCCGATCGACTGGCCCAACGTTCCGATCGACTAGCTCAGCGATTGCGGGAGTTGGGGATAGATCCTGATAATCTGGGCTGATGGCAATCAAGAGTACCAGACTGACGGACTCTGGACGCTCAGAAACCGGGTTTTTCAACGCCCGATCGATCGTCCTCAAAGGAGGATTTTCTGGAAAAAACCCGGTTTCTGCCTCCAGAAATGTGTGAATTTTATCGCAAAAATCAGGAAATATCTAGCTAGATTTGGGAAAAACAGAAAGTTGGACGGCAAACATTGAGATGCAGCTCGAAAACATGAAAATCAACAGAGGTTATTAAATAATGGTCATGAATCTGCGTTCTTACGATATCATCTGTTTTGGTGATGAAGTTCCAGGAGTTCTAGCTGTTATCTCTGCCTCCAGAGAATATCTTCGCCGAACAAAGCGTTATCCGCGAATTCTACTGATGTCGAAAGCAAGCTTGCAAGAAGGAATTGGCGGGCATTTGGTAAGAGGCGGTCTTGCTTATTTAGATAGAAGTCAGATTAGTGAAGAACTTCAACAATCTTTAAAGTTAGATACCTTTGGTTCACCAGCAACAATCTATAAAGAATTCTTACAAAAATCCGGTGTCACCGCAATTGCACTTGACCCCCGCAAAGCCAGTGCAGCCCTGAAAGAAATGCTGGTAAAAGCTGGGGCCGATCTCCTGAGCAAAGTAGAAATTAAATCAGTCAGTAAAGAAGGTCAAAAAATTGTCAGTATAACCACCTCTCAAGGCGTAGTTTATGCCGGCAAGCAATTTATTGATGCCACTGTCAATGCCGAATTAGCTCAAGCTGCCGGTGTGAGAAAGCTGAAGGGATTTGAAACATTTGGTCTGCCTAATTCAGAACTTCCAGTCACCCTCGTTTTTGAAACCCAAGGACTCAGTGCAAGAGCACTGAAAGAATTCGATTATATTTATCTAAAACGCTTTACCAACCTGGCCGATTCAGAGAGCCAAAAATTTTTGCTGTACGCTGCAGGCAAGGATGCCAAACTAGCAGAAGAACTCCGGCGGGAAATGAGGGACACTCAAGGCAATCTCAAAACTCTGTG
This sequence comes from Microcoleus sp. T3_D1, assembly GCF_036700405.1. Classification (NCBI taxonomy): domain Bacteria; kingdom Bacillati; phylum Cyanobacteriota; class Cyanophyceae; order Oscillatoriales; family Microcoleaceae; genus Microcoleus; species Microcoleus sp. T3_D1. Next base: position 18,597 of record NZ_JAUBOV010000098.1, on the reverse strand, counting down.
GGCGGGTAACGATTACATCGACGTTCGCGCGCCGGCTCTGTCTGTAGCTTACCACTCCTTTAGAGGAAGAAAACTATCTTTTTCTGAAACAGGTGTAATTTTAGATGAGGGAAATATAGCAATACTTCCAAATGACAGACTTTCGTGGAATGCGCTTTTATTTGCAGTCACAGCCAGCGAAGCGGAAGCCTTAGCTAGAAGCGGGAGCAAACCCACGGCTAATATGCAAAGAGAGATGTTATTTATTACAACTTGGCTGAGGAGTTTGGGGGCTACTTCTGTTACTTATGCCTCAGAACTTTATATCAGACACGCCGGCAATGTGACAGGAGTTGTAGAACCTTTAACTGGCGCACAAATGCTGTTAGGTGGCGTACCAGCTAATGAGGCACTGGCAACATTTAGCTATCATTTTGATGTCCGCGGAGGCATCGCGGGTATTGGCGATAAAGCAAACAGTCTAGGATGGTTTAAAAGTCTGAGTTTTAAACAGCCTATCTTTAATGTTGGCATCCGCCACGCATTAATTAAAAACGTTCCTAACCTGGCAGTGGTCAGTCCCTGTTCTGGATTTGAAGGGTTGGCCTGTTCTGTCGGCAGAATTGTTGAATTCAACGCCGCAGTTGGTCAAGGTGTGGGTATCGCTGCGGTTAATGCCATTCTAAATAACAAAAATCTCGCCGATGTATCTAACCGAGAAGTGAGACAAGTTCTCGCCCAAACAGGCCAGTTACCTAGAATTTTTGGAGTTGCAAATAATGGTGATGGAATGCTGTTGGCGCAATTCGAGACTCTTGTCACTTCGGATGCTATTGCATAATCTCAATCCCGGTTGCACTCCTCATGATTATTGATTGTTGACTAAGCTGTTGTGGCATTTAAATTGTATGTCAAAAAATAATCAAACTTTTTTGGGGTGTCCCACCCGCCGTGAATATACAATTTAAATGCTCAACTGTATTAGCCTACTCGTTAACAACCAATCCTTACTTCTTCTGCGGGCAGTTCGGATGAAGGCCTCCCTGCAAACAAATGTAAGCAATTTGACTTTTATCTAAATTCTTAGCCTCCGCAAAATCAACTCCTAGGAATCTACCGGATTTACTACCAGTCGGATTTTGAATAAATTGATCCGAAGCTGCCTTCCCCAGAAACACAGCGCCTTTAAAATTCGCTCCCGCTAAATTGGCGCCCCTAAAATCAACCGAACTCACCTCCGCATTCCGAAAATTCGCATCTTGCAACCGAGCATCTTTGAAATTCACGTTGGCGAGTTTAGTCGAAGTCAAATCGGCATTTTGTAAGTTGGCGCCGCTCAAATCAGCACCGGATAAATCAGCGCCTTGCCATTCCGATTTAGACAAATTTGTCAAGGACAACTGAGCGCCTTGAGCCTTCACTTTTGCCAAACGTGCACCTGACAAATCCGCTCGCGACAAGTTCGCGCTTCCTATATCTGCCCCGGTAAAACTTGCATTTTTTAACAGTGCTTCCTGCAAATTTGCTCCAATTAAAATAGCACTGCTGAAATTAGCTGAATTCAAATTGCCGTTTGACAAATTAGCTTTGTTCATGACAGCGCGCACAAAAGTAGTGCGGTTCATTACAGCACTGTTCAAAGACGCCCCGGTCAAATTTACTCCTTCCAAATTAGCGCCGCTCAAGTCAGAAATCCAATCGTCAAAGGTAGCCGGACGCCTGTCTTCGCCGGTGCCGTAAAAGCGAGCTCCCTGCAAGCTGGCATTGGTTAAATTGGCATTTCTCAACTTAATTCCCGACAAGTCAACTTTGTTTAAAACTAAAGTAAACTGAGATGGGCCGGCAGGACTTTGAGCTAAATCCGTGCGGCTGAGATCGACACCGTTGAGCTGGCTGCTATACACTGTGAGAATTTTGCCGATCGCCCTTTGTACTGTTCGCTGGCGGGCGGCCGCTAACTCGCGTTCCGGGGCCTTGCCGCCAAACCGCAGGGAATCGAGGTCGTTGCTGAGGGCCTGGTTCAACCGCTGCAAGTCAGGCAAAGCTTTCGGGCCGCTACTGACTAAAGCTTGCTGGATCGCGTCCAGCATGGCGCGGTTGTCTTCTTGAGCTAGCAAATCCGCTAGCAGGGGTACGGCGCGGGAGTCATCCAGCGTCCCCAAAGCCAAAATGGCCCCTCGCCTGCCCGATGCCCCGCTAGCCGATGTGGGAGACAATTTGCTAACTAAAGCCACAAATAATTCGTCGTTCCGCTGCCGGGAATCCCGCAAATTTGCTTGACTTTGAGTGTAGATGAGAGTGCCGACAAACAAAGTTAAAATCAATCCCGCGCTGCCGATGGTAACTATCACTAAAGTTGTGCCTGGGTGTTGGCGCATCCAATTCCACAAACTGGCATTTGTTTTCAGCCCGCTTTGTGGAGTCACAACCAAAGCCGCAATCTGCGCGTCTTCCTCAGTCCAATCTGGACTCTTGACAGGATTGTCAGACAGTTGATTCGATCGAGCGTTGACGACCAAAGTATTCGCGAGGCGATCGTGTCCCGCTTGCCGTTTGTAGCGCCATGCAAAAGCGCCGTCTGCGAGCATTGCCAAGCCGCTGAGCCCCCCTAAAATTAGCAAATCAGGAAACGCACCAGTCAAGCGCCAAATGCCGTAAGCGACGCCCAGAGGCACTCCCCAGCGCCCCAAACTTTCGCGAATTAGCACTTGCCCAAAACCCGGAGGAGTACCCGACGCTGTGACCACTTTGACGCCGAACCAGCGTTTGGGGAGAGTTTGACCGGTTCTGGCGAGCAAAAACAGTTGCCACCCCGCTAAAACTGCAGGTGCCAGCAGCGCCCCCGACCAGAATAGATTAGTTAGGGGTGCAACTCTGGGGCTGCGATCGCGCACGGGTATGCCCAAAGTACGGGCGACGGTTTCGGATGCTGCTGCTATGGAGGAATTGAGCGGCACGGTTTGAGATTCCTTGTTGACCAATGCCCCGATACTGAAGGGAACGAGGGCGCTGGCCGCAATTAACGAAATTTCCACGGCCCAAGCGCCGCACCTGCGAACCAGCAGTGGCATTTGCTTGGATTGTGTTTGCCAAGACGGATCGGGTTGATTGATGCCGCTGGGCGCGGTGGGGTTAGCCATATTTATAATTTCCTATTGTTAGTCGTTAGTTGGAGGAATCAGGAGATATTGCCAATTTATCAGAAATTTGGGTTTAAAACCCCGTCCTTGGCTTGACGGCTTTCTATTGGATGAGCGTGAATTTACGCTTGGCAAAGCAACCCCAAACCAGGTTATAATTAAGTTGTCAGGGTGAAACTCCATTGCCATCGTGAAACAGTTGAGACACACTTTCAGGCATAAATTTAGGGGCAAAGAGCGGCGAAAACTCGCTATACAGCTAGGGATAAAAAAAATAATATCCCAATACCAGAGAACCAAATACTTTGTTGACTACTGAAGTAAGGCGGGGCACGCCTGAACTCTAGGTTCATATCCTAGTACGCTTGGGGAGATAGACCCTCTGGGATTAACTAAGTTAAGCTCGTCAATTGGTGGTATTCCACGGTTGAAAGGTTTAAGTATTGCCGTAAGGATAGTGAGTAGTAAGGTCAGTCGTGGAGCCAAGAATCACCTCGCCTTTAGGACGGTCGGTGAGTGTCAAACGCTATGTAGATTAGCACTCCGAGAACGGCAAGAGTCATCAGGGCGGAAATTAGCTTTACGATGCTATTGAAGACTGTCAGGACAATTATCGCTGCCAAGGCAAAGGCTGCCACCTGCCCCGGTTTGGGGAGTCTTTGAAACTTGTCCAGTAATTGATTGTAGAAGGTTCCGACGGCTTGATACCTGTCTGAATTTTGTGTGATGAGTGGCGATCGTTCTACTTTAGCTTTTAGTTCTCCGATCGCTTGCTGCCAATTGAAGTTATTTTGAGGATTCATAAAAAAATTCGGAAGTTAGTTTAGATTAAGGTGTTTGGAACCGCCATTATCCCCTACCGTCAAAGAACTAGAACCAAATGCCATTGTGTGAGGAAACATGAAGATCAATTATCCGGGCGATCGTGGCAAACTGTGGTTTAGCTCGATCGTGACCCTAGCCTTGGCAATGATTTTAGCGGATGCCGGTGCCCTTCGGAGCCAACCGCTACAAATTGCTCCGGGATTTCCCGAACCGCTGGGAGTTTCTGGAGTTTCCGGCGGCCCGAACAATAGCGGCGACTGTGGTTTTGTGTCCCAAGGGCCGAACCACGTCATCGAAGTAACGCAGGATTTGCCTTACTGGCGGATTGCAGTACAAACCGCTGGAGCTCCGAGTTTGATGATTCAGGGGCCGAGGGGGCGTTTCTGCGTTCTGCCGGCGAATGCTGCTGCGGGGAATGTAGAATTTTCCGGTTATGGGGACAAGGGGACTTATGTTATTTTTGTGGGCGATCGAGCTCAAGGTCAACACCCTTACTCTCTCTCTATTTCCCAAAAGCGAAATTAAAAATACAACGGAATTAGGACGCTTGCTGTGAGAAAATTGCTTTTTGGCGAGCGTAAATAAGCCGGAGTTCTAACAGCAAGTGCGGGGAATAGGGATTTCATATCAATTTTGTATTTGGTCTTTAACCCACTTGCGAAACAATCTGAGAGTTTGACTCGTACCCACTGTTTGGCTTTGTTCGCAATATTGAGAAATAGCTTCAATAATTGGCAGATTGGGAAAGATCGGACTAATTTCAGATTCAACATATTTCCCATCTTGAAGCACATTAATCAGAAGCTTTTTATTTTCATAGCGCCAGATTTCAGGTACTCCCAAAGCTTCGTAAGCATCGAGTTGAGTTTTGGAAGTTATATCGACTTCAATTGCTAAGTCAGGCGGCGGATCGACAGTTAAGTCGATCCGCTTTTTACCAATCATTAGAGCGTGATTCTGAATGTAAAAGCAGTTGTCAGGTTCAATTCCTTGTAACATACTTTTTCGTTTAAAAGTCGTCGAACCAAAACATTCTCGATCAATTTCAAGTTCTTCGAGTAATATTTTCACCATATCGCCAATGATTTCCTTATTGAATTCATGTTCTGGTAGTGGCATCCTAATCTCCAAAGTTCCTTGACTGTAAGCTATTCTAGAGCCACGGTGTTCTCCCAATTCTTCTAAAATTGCTTCAAATTCCTGCCAGTTGACATCATTAAACAGCACTCTATGTCCTGGGGGTACACTGATTTGCCTTAATTGCAGCGTTACCATTTGAATCTCCGATTTCTTTAAGTTTATTATAACTGATACAATCTTTTAAGTTGAGAGGTGTACAGCGCCCCTTCAACTTAATTTACTGGTAACTATCGCCCAAAATCGAGCTGTCTAATCGGCGTTTTTTTGCTGCTTGAAAAGTTCTTTAAACTTGCGCTGCTGCTCGTTGTGATCTACGATCGGAGAGGGATAATGAAGAAGTCGGCGTTCTAAAGGCGAAATATTTCCTGTTAGCAAAACTTTAGTATCAACGCGGCGCAATTCTGGAACCCAGTGCCGAATATATTCCCCTTCCGGGTCGAATTTCTGAGCTTGACTCGCCGGATTAAATATTCGCAAAGGTTTCGGGTCCATACCGCTTGATGCACTCCACTGCCAGCCGCCGTTATTAGCAGAAAGGTCGGCATCTATCAATTTTTGCATGAAGTATTTTTCACCCCACTGCCAGTTAATAATTAAATCTTTGGTGAGGAAACTGGCGACTATCATGCGGCAGCGATTGTGCATCCAAGCTGTCTGATTTAACTGCCGCATTGCTGCATCGATAATAGGATAGCCAGTTTTGCCTTTACACCAAGCTTGAAAGAGCTTTTCATCGTTCTCCCAAGGAAAGTCTTTGAATGCTTGACGGTAGGGGCCGTCTGCTAATTCTGGGAAGTTATACATGGCGTGTTGGTAAAATTCCCGCCACGCTATTTCCTGTTGCCAAGTACGGATGCTTGTAGACGCTTCTTCGCTGCGGCAAGTGTCCATTACTATCTGGGTAGCTTGCCAAACTGTGCGGATGCCAATTGCACCAAATTTGAGGGCTGCGCTGAGTTGGGATGTGCCGTTAATGGCGGGGAAATTGCGCTGTTCTTGATATTGGTAAATTGCCCGATCGCAAAATTCTTCTAATTTTTGTTGCGCTGCATCTTCTCCTGGTTCTATTACTAATGGGTTTTCCCAAATAAATCCCAAACTAGAGGCTGTTGGCACTGTTTCTATTGCACCTGCTTGGTTGGCGATTGCTTGTTCTTCGGCGGTTAATCCGGTCATTAATTCCAGATAAGTTATCGGCAGTGTCTCTACTGGTTGGGCTTTGGGTTTACTGTTCCATTTTTTCCAAAATGGTGTATAAACTGTGTAGGGAGTCCCTGTACCGCTGCGAATTTCATCTGGGGCGTGCAGGAGTTGATCCCAGAAATTTTGAACTTGAATTCCTGCTTGTTGGAGGGCGTTTGATACGGCCCGATCGCGCTGTTTGGCGTAGGGTTCTACATCCCAGTTCCAAAATACTGCTTGAGCATTTATAGCTGTTGCTAATCTCGGTATTCCTAGGATCGGGTCATCTTGAATGATCAGCAATTGGCTGCCTGCTTCCCTGTAACGCGAGGAGAGTTTTTGCAAGCAGCCGATCATGTATGTGACTCTAGCTGGCGCTACGTCATCCCGATTTATGATATTGCGATCGAGACAAAAAATTCCGACTACTTTCGGGCTTTGCTGGCGCGCTGCTGCCAGTCCGATGTTGTCAGAAATACGCAAGTCGCGGCGGTGCCAAAATAAAATTAGATTGGATATATCGGACATTCGATTTTAGATTTTAGATTTTAGATTTTAGATTTTACAGTCCTGGACAGACGCGGGTTCAAAAACCCGGTTTCTAAGTTAAGATTTATCGGTTTGACGCACGATTTTTATCAGAAACCGGGTTTTTCCCTCAGTCCTATTTAAGTCAAAAATGGACGGGCTAAGAAAAAGCTAGAAATTGATTTTGAATCAATGGGTTCCCCAGCTAAAATAGCTTTTTCTAATTCTTCAGGGGTGAATAAAACTGTCTCCATGTCTTCGTCATCGTCTTGTGCTGGCGGCTTTTCCAGTTTTTCCAAATCTTGGGCTAAGAAAGCATAAATGATTTCGTCGGAATAACCGGGGGCGAGAAAAAATTGCCCTAATTTCTGCCATTTTCCGGCGCGATATCCGGTTTCTTCTTCGATTTCGCGTTTGATAGTTTCGGCGGGATTTTCATTGATTTCTACCGTACCTGCGGGAAATTCTAAAATTCGCCCTTTTGTGGCAAAGCGATATTGGCGTACCAAGACGAGTTTACCTTCGGGCGTGACGGGAACTGCAAGTGCTCCGCCTGGGTGGCGAATACATTCCCACTCGCCTTCGGAACCGTTGGGAAGACGGAGGGTGGCTACGTCAAAGTTGAATTTCCGCCCTTGGTAAAATAGGCGTTGTTTGAGGAGTTGGGGTAGTTCTTGACCGATCGACATAAGCGACAAGCGAATAATGTTAGGGTGCACCGATTTAAGACATCATAGGCGATCTAATACGATTTTAGATTTTAGATTTTAGATTTTAGATTTGGAATGACTGATGACTATCACAGTTGGCAGCTTAGCTACGGTTGCATTTTTTTTGAAACTGGTACGATCCGTGAATTGTACTCACTTTTTACAGTTGCAATTTTTGCACTCCGGAACAATCTGCGGTTTGCAGGAGTTGGGCGATCGCACTTTTCGTCACCGGATGCACCCAATCCGGGGCAATTTCTGCTAAAGGTACTAATACAAAAGCTCTTTCGGTCATCCGGGGATGAGGTAGAGTCAGTGTCGGAGTTTCTAGGATTAAATTGTCGTACAGCAGCAAATCTAGGTCGAGGGTTCTCGGCCCCCATTTTTCTCGGCGAATTCGATTAAATTTTATTTCAATTTCTAATAAAGCTGCTAGCAATTGTTCGGGTTGTAGTGCCACTTCTAGGATGGCGCAGGCGTTGATGTAATCGGGTTGCGGGGGCCCGACGGGGGCAGTTTGATACCAGCTTGAATGGGATTTTACTGCTATTCCTGGGGTGTTGTTGAGGGTTACGATCGCGTTAGAGAGTGTGGCGAGGGAGTCGCCTAAGTTGCTACCGAGGGCGATCGCACATTTTGTTAGTTTCATAAAGAGGGAAGAGGGAAGGCACGACACGGATTTTGACACGGATACACGGATTAATTATCGAGGGTTCCTTCTGAGGTTGAAGGAAGAAGGAAGAAGATTAACGCGGGGGTTGGTTTATCGACATCCTTTGCTGCTGACAAGTATTTCGAGTAAAACTGAGATATTGCACCATTATCAATAACCATTCTAGGGGCGGGCAGGATGCCCACTCCACAAGAAAAAGCACTTGTTGTGGAACAGGCCGGAAAGCCTGTTAAGCGGAAATATGGTGACACAAAATATTATTTTAATTTAAGCTTAACAGTATGTTAAATTTTATTAACTATCATTGACAAGTGTTAGTATTTAGTTTCAAAGATAATGAATTTGTACCTACGCTTATTGTCGGCCGTCATTCTAGCAATTATCAGCTTAACAGCAAGTATATCAATAGGTTTGGCTGAAACAAAAGAGCGCTACCTTACCCTAGATTCGGAGGGCAGTCAATCTTTTGCGAGTTTAGTGCAGCAGGCGGAAGATTTAGCGAAAGAGTCGATCGCCCGCGAGTTTCAAGAAAATCCGGCATTAACAGAAGTTACAGTCATCATTACAGCCGATCGCAGCCGACAAAGAGTTCCAGTTTTGCGATCGAGAGTCACCCGCCGCGACTGGCAACAAGATGCGAGAATCGAACAGTGGACTAGATATTTTGCCGATGCTCAGTTGCTGCTGGGATTCAGAGACAGCAATATTTCGTCCGCAAATTCTGGGTTTTCGCAAGTGATTAATGTACCTGCGCCTAGTCGATCGACATCCCGAGAAAATGATCCGGGTTTTCGAGATGATTGAAATATTGGTAATGGGGCATGGGCCAAACAGGGCATCGGGCATTGGTAACAAATAACAAATAACCAACAGCACGACAGGGAAATCACGGATACACGGATAGATGTTTTTTCCTTAATCTCTCTCTATATTCCCAATTACCAATTGCCACTTACAATATTTAACTTGTTGTTAACCTAAATATCTCCCACTTTTAATTAACCTTCAGGTAAACTTCCCTTAATTGAAAAGTGATAGAGTTTCATACGGAATCATCAGATTAGAGATGTTGGTTTGAAAAGGAATTTATGTCTAAAATAACTCGCCGACAACTGCTAATTTTCTTCGGCAGCAGTGCGGCTACCACTGTGCTTGCTCCTGGGCTAACTCAAAAACTGTTCAGCATCAATTCCAGCGCTGCTGAAGCTGTAGTTCCGACATCTTTCACTCCTGTAAGACTTCCCCACCCGCTGCCGATTTATCGAGAACTGCCCAGTTTCATGGCGATGGCGCCGGGGGGACAGGGAACCGTGATGGCTGCCTCACAGGATACTAAATTAACGAGTTACAGCATTGTTGACGATGTGGTTGTGCCGCCGGAATACGAACGTTATGTGATTGTCCGCTGGGGCGATCGAGTTTTCCCCAATCCGGCAGACTATTTCGGCTACAACTCCGACTACACCGGCTTTGTAGGCATTCGCGGCAGCAATGACGACGGTTATCTCTGGGTTAACCACGAGTACGTATCCTTCCCGATGTCGAAAGTGGCACCCGATACCCCGTCAGATCTGGCACCATTTCCATCCGCCGATCGCGCCGTCCTCGGTATAGACTTATCGGTAAAGAATCGGGATACCCTTGGCGAATTCCTGTACAATCTCGGTGGTTCGATCGTCCGCATCACCAAACAAGCCAACGGTAGATTTCAGGCGATCGCCCGCGACCCCCTCAACCGCCGCATTCACGGACTTTCCGGCCTCGGAATCAACAGCCAGCGTTCCGACAAATACAAAGATGTCACCTCCTGGGGAACCAGACAAGGGGATAACGAGTACCTCACGGGCACTGGCCCTGCAGCTACCCAAGTCTTCGCGCAAGTCAACACCGACGGACTCGGCAACCGGATCATCGGTACAGCCTACAACTGTTCCGGCGGCACAAGCCCGTGGGGAACAATCCTCTCCGCCGAAGAAAATTTCCAAGGTAGCGAAGCATTTTTCGTCGGAGTTCAGGAAAATGTCAAACCCAACGGCGCCCAAACCAGCTACGCCAAGGGCACTATCGGTGAGGAATTCGGCTTAGTAGGCGAAAAATACGGCTGGATGGTAGAAGTCGATCCCCTAGATCCGAGTTTCCGCCCCCGCAAACACACTTGGTTGGGCCGTTTCCGCCACGAAAACGTCGCGATTCGCGCCGAAGCCGGCCGCAGATTAGTAGTGTACATGGGGGACGATCGGCGCGGCGGACACACCTGGAAATTTGTCAGCAACGGCACTGTCACAAATCCAGCAGATAAAACCAACAGCCGGTTATTTGAAGACGGCGTTTTGTACGTCGCCCAATACAACCGCAACGGTGCGGGAAGGTGGCTGCCGCTAACATTAAATACCCAAACCAATCCGTTGCGTCCTTCTAAAGTTGGCGAGGCGGAATTAGCAAGTTTTGGCAAAGCTCAAAGAGATGCCGCTACTCGCTTGCCCAAACGCGCCGGAATTGCCGGTCAAACCGAAGACGGCGGTTCTTTTGTAGTAGATACAACCAATGAAGCAACAGCACTTCCGGGCTACCAAAATAAAACTCTGGCTAATTTCTACAGCAGCCAAGGTGCGGTTTTAGTTGATGCTTTCTTAGCTGCTAATTTGATTGGTGGCACTCCGACGGCGCGGCCGGAAGATTTGGAAGTTAATCCTACTACTAAGGAAGTTTTCATTGCTTATACTGACGGCGCACCCGGAAGCGACGGCTATCCAGATTCTCGCATTTTTAATGTTGCTAAATACGGTAGCGCAGTCAACAGCAATCAGCAGTCGGGAGGACTTTACAAAATAATTGAAGACAGTCCCGACGGTGCGGGTTTGACGTTCCGCTGGCAGCGTTTGGCTCAGGGTGGAGAAGCCGGTGCGGTAGATGGGGCGGGATTTGCTAATGTAGACAATTTGGCTTTTGACCCTCAAGGCAATGTTTGGGGCGTGACTGATATGTCTACGAGCACGCACAACGGTTTTGATGTGGGTGCGAGTGGAAAGCCAACGACGATCGACCATAAAAAGACGGGAAATGTGTCAGATTTTACTGGAGTTTTCGGCAACAATTGGCTGTTTTATATTCCCACTTCCGGCCCGAATGCAGGAACAGTAATTCCGTTTGCTTACGGCCCGAATCGGTGCGAAATGACAGGGCCGACTTTTGTGGGAGATACGCTGTTGCTTGCGGTGCAGCATCCTGGGGAAGATTGCCCGATCGATGACGGTACTGTACTGAGTCGGCAAATTGAAATGTTGGATTTGAACGGTGCTGTTTTCAATCAGACTCGGAGTGTGTCTCGCGGCAGTTTGTGGCCGAGCAATATCTCGAATGATTCGCGCAGATCGCCGATGCCGTCGGTGATTGGAATTCGTCGGGTGCGATCGACTCCAACGGGTCAGTTTGTTTAAATCTCACATCTTGCACCATTCTCAAGAACAGGCAAGATGCCTGTTCCACAAGAAAATTCACTCTTTGTGGAACAGGCATCTTGCCTGTCCATAAAAAGTTTATTGAGAAGAGTGCAACATCTCAGTTTAAATTGGACTTACGCATCGGGGCTCAGAAACCGGGTTTTTTACGAATCTGGAGTAAGATTAAATGAACCGCGAGGCACGCAGAAGCGAAGAAAGAGAAAGAATAAGATACTGTTTTTTCTTCGCGCTCTTCGTGTCTTCGCGGTTCGTTCAAATAATAAAAAAACTCCCTAGGCTAATTAATATCAAATTCCTTATAAACCGAATTTTTAAGAAAATTGTACTTGGCGATATAAATCGGCGATCGCAATTTCTAGATTCACCGATTCAAGTTGCAAGGAATCGCCCCAACCATACTCGGAGAGAACCCATTGCCCTTGTGGATTCCGCCGAAATATTTCTACTCGTGGCTGTTCAAATTGCACCAAGACATACTCTTGTAGTGTTGAAAATTGGCGGTATTTAGCAAATAAGGGCGATCGTTGAACAAGACGATCGCTCAAAAATGCCCGCTTTCGAGGAATTGCAACAACAAATTTTACCAAGCCGCAGGCTTTAGTTATTTGTTATTTGTTATTGGTTGAATTAAATTCTTGTGGAACAGGCATCTTGCCTGTTCATAAAAATGGTGCAAGATGTAAGTCACTGTAATTGATTAAGTGCGATCGTACCAACTTTGCAGCGCCAAGCGGTGAACTTCGCGCCAACTAATATTTTTAAGTCGGGCCATTTCCGCGCAATCTTCGTATTCCGGCTGTACATTAACAATCGTTTCTCCAGACTTCGCAACTTTGATCTTGACTTCGCCGTATTCTGTTTTAACTGTCTGGATTTCTCGGTGTAAAATAGTTCTTTGTTGAGTCGATCGCCTAATTCCCAAAGTAGTAGTCTCGCGAAAGATCACAGCTTCGCAAGCATCCTCAAATTCTGGATGACAAATCGCAGTTAACAAAACCCCAAGCCGCGACTTTTTCATCACAATTGGGGCAGTAAAAACATCCAGAGCTCCGGCGGCAAACAAAGCATCAAAAACATAGCCGATCGCCTGCGGACTCAAATCATCAATTTGCGTTTCCAATACCGTAATAGTTTCTAGGGAATTGGGAATTGGGAATGGGGAATTGGGAATTGGGAATTGGGAATTGGGCATCGGGAATTGGGAATGACTACCCGTCTTTCCTCCACTCTCCCCCTCTCCCACTCTCCCACTCTCCCCCTCTCCCACTCTCCCCCTCTCCCCCTCTCCCTTCTCCCCAATCCAGAGGCGCAAAATATTAGGAATTGCCAGCATTCGAGAACCTGCACCCAAACCAATGGCCTGAATTTGCATCGACGGTGGCGGGCCGAAACCAGCGGCGAGAGTACAGGCGATCGCAGTTCCCGTAGGAGTGCACAATTCGCGATCGATCCCATTGCTATAAACCGGCACTCGGTGCGTTTCCCACAACCGCATCACCGCCGGCGTCGGCACCGCTAATCGGCCGTGTGCAGCCTTCACCGTACCGCCACCAGTCGGCATCGCCGAAAAGTAAAACTCCTGAATATCCAACCAATCCAAACCCAAACAAGTACCCACAATATCAATAATTGCATCCGTCGCCCCCACCTCGTGAAAGTGAACCTCGCTTGCGGGGATACCGTGTACGGCACCTTCTGCCTCTGCTAATTTGCGAAATACGGCCAAACTGCAAGCTTCCACGCGCGGAGGCAATTTTGCAGAGACGATGATTTGCTCAATTTCGGGTAAATTGCGGTGATGACTGTGGCTAATTTCGGCCTCTGCTTCGCCGTGACTGTGAGAATGTTCTTCCCCGTGATGATGGTGGCGGCGGGCGTCGAAAGTCGGGGATTCCGTTTCCGAGGGATCGAGTTCGGTAGCGGGATTTTCAGGTTTTAACGACAAATCCGCAGCTAAATCGACATAAAATTTAGTTGCTTGTTGAGTATTCCGGTGGACTAATTCCGTCCGCAACTGGTACTCTGTCGAAATGCCGAGCAAATTGAGTTTTTCGATTAGGTATTCTAAAGGAACGCCGGCGTGGATGAGAGCTCCGATGCACATATCGCCAGCAATGCCGGTTGGACAGTCAAAATAAGCTATTTTATTCATTGTTAACAATTAATTTTTAGCATTGATTGTTTCATCTTACGCCTTGCACCATTGTCAATAAGTCTTGGACGGGCGGGCTCTCCTGCCCAACCCCTACTCCCCACAAGAAAATTTACTCTTTGTGGAACAGGCATCTTGCCTGTTCTTGACAATGCTGCAAGATATCGGTTTCACTCTATATTTCGATCGCCCACTTAGCCTGCAATATCTTAACATGGCAACTATTTACGAAGTGCATCCAGTTGCACCCCAAAGAGACCGGATCGAGAAAATTCAAAAAGCTCTGAAAAATGGGGCAGTGATGCTTTATCCGACAGATACAGTTTATGCGATCGGCTGCGATATCAACTCCAAGTCTGCAGTAGAACGAGTCCGCCAGATCAAGCAACTATCCAATGATAAGCCTTTAACGTTCCTGTGTTCCTCTCTCTCAAATATCACCGACTATGCTGCAGTCAGCGATGAAGCATACAGAATTATCAAGCGGTTAATACCGGGGCCTTATACATTTCTGCTGCCAGCTACCAAGTTAGTGCCGCGGTTGGTAATGAACCCAAAACGGAAAACTACTGGAATTCGCGTGCCCGACCAGCGGCTTTGTTTTACACTGTTGGAAGCCTTGGGAAATCCAATTATTTCAACATCCGCTCACATTACCACGGATGATGAAGGTGCAGCACCCGTGCCAGCAGGAAAAGCAGAAAGTTTTGGCCAAGCTGAACTTTTTGACTGTTTTTCAAAGTTAGTAGATGTCATTGTCGATGACGGTTCCGATCCGGGATATCAAGTTTCTACTATTCTAGATTTGACAGCAAGCGAACCGATTGTTGTTCGCCGTGGTTTGGGTGCGGAAGCTGTCGCCGTTTGGGAAAAAGATTAAAATTTGAGGATGCTTTCGCTTCTCCAACAGTCCGCCGGGGGTTCAAAACCCCCGTCGAGAGAGCGAAAGTCCTCTCAAAGAGGACTGTTAAATATAGCGGTTATAAGCTGTCACGCATTTAAATTGCATATTCAGGGCGGGCTCTTAGGCCCAACCCCTACTCCCCACAAGACTTAGATTATTTTTTGACATTCAATTTAAATGCACAACAGCTTACCAATTTTTTATGAGGTTGCATAGAATCCGATCCCCCCTAGCCAAGAGGGCGGGCACGGGGAGTAGGGGTCGCACCGCCCCTACTAAGGGGGAGTAGGGGGTGGACAAGATTCTTCTCAAAGTCAACCCCTACTCCCCTTATTAAGGGGGATTTAGGGGGATCGAGATATGTGCAACTTCACATTAAATTGGTATTATGGTATTGAATTTAATTAAGCTCTGTCCTATATTTTAAAGGATTGACAATTATCAGAGGAGCAATCGCTATCAGTAGATATTAGATATTATTTCTATTTGAACTCATCCCAACTTATGTTATTCCTCCCTAATTTCCCCAGTCGTCTTAAGACGACTTCAGCTATGAGCCAGGGAATTAATTCCCTGGCGGCCTGTCGGAATCGCCAGCTAACAAACCTGCGGAAAAAACCTAAGCTTCTACCTTAACTCCTTTCCAAAAAGCAATATATCCGGCAATATTTTTAGCAGCATCTTTCGGAGTAGGATAGTACCAAGCAGCATCTTTATTAACTTGTCCGCCGACTTCGACACTGTAGTAACTAGCAACACCTTTCCAACCGCAAGTAGTGTGAGTGCTGCTGTCCTTGAAATACTCGCGGTTGATGGCATCGGCGGGGAAATAATAGTTGTTGTCTACAATTTCGCACTTGTCGCTCTCGGCCAAAACGGCACCATTCCAAATTGCTTTCGGCATCAGTTTTTCTGCTTAAATTGAGATTCTCAATTATTGTAACTGTATTTGTGCTCAAAAGGCATAGAATAGTTGAGAAGCCAACAACCAACTACTGCAAATGTCAGCGTCTCATCCGCCAATATCTTCTGTGCCACTGCCCCTGGAACAAGCACTCAAACATTTTTTTGGCTATGACTCTTTCCGCCCGGGGCAGCAGGAAATTGTCGAAGCTGCTTTACAAAAACGGGATATGATGATTGTCATGCCGACTGGCGGTGGCAAGTCTTTGTGTTTTCAATTACCGGCACTGTTGAAACCGGGATTGACAGTGGTTGTGTCGCCGTTAATTGCTCTGATGCAAGACCAGGTGGAGGCTTTGCAGGATAATGGAATTGGGGCGACTTTTCTCAACAGCACTTTGAGTTCTCAGGAAACCCGATCGCGCGAAACAGCAATTCTCGAAGGTAAGATTAAATTGCTCTACGTTGCACCCGAACGCTTGCTCGGTGAGAGATTTTTACCGTTTTTAGATATAGTAGCAAATAAATTAGGAATTTCGGCATTTGCGATCGACGAAGCCCACTGCGTTTCGGAATGGGGGCACGACTTTCGACCAGAATACAGGCAAATGCAGCGAGTGCGCGATCGATATCCCGACATTCCCATTATGGGACTAACCGCCACCGCCACCGAGCGCGTCCGCCAAGACATCATCCAGCAGCTAACTCTGCGAAATCCCTACATCCACGTCGCCAGCTTCAACCGCCCCAATTTATACTACGAAGTTCGCCCCAAAACCAAGCACAGTTTTGCCGAAGTTTTGCAAATTATCCAAAAAAAAGGCGGTTCGGGAATTATCTATTGCCTCAGCCGCAAAAAAGTTGATGAAGTTGCCTATAAATTGCAACAAAGCGGCATCCAAGCCTTACCCTATCACGCCGGCATGAACGATGTCGATCGCGCAACCAATCAAACCCGCTTCATTCGCGACGACGTGCAAGTAATGGTAGCCACAATAGCCTTCGGTATGGGCATTAACAAACCCGACGTGCGGTTTGTAATTCACTACGACTTACCCAAGAATCTCGAAGGATACTATCAAGAATCCGGCCGCGCAGGCCGAGACAACGAACCCGCCCATTGCAGCTTATTTTTCGGCTACGGCGATGTCAAAATGATCGACTACATCATCGAGCAAAAACCCGATCCGCAAGAACAACGAATTGCCCGCCAACAGTTGCGGCGAGTAATCAACTATGCAGAATCCACCGAGTGCCGTCGCACAATCCAGTTAAGTTATTTTGGCGATTCATTCCCCGGCAACTGCGGTACTTGCGATAACTGTTGCAACCAAAAACCAGTAGAAGATTGGACGATTGAGGCAATGAAATTTCTTTCTTGCGTCGCCAGATGCCAAGAAAAATTCGGCATGAATCACATTATTGACGTGCTGCGCGGTTCCAAAAATCAAAAAGTATTGCAATACCAGCACCACAAACTTTCTACTTACGGAATTGGCAAAGATAGAAGTGCCGACGATTGGAAAAAATTGAGTCGTTCCCTGTTAAATCAAGGTTTTTTAGAGGAAAGAACAGACGGATTTCCCATTTTGAAACTGAATGAAAAAAGTTGGGAAATCATGAAACGTCAGCGCACAGTTGAAATCGCAATTGAACCGCAGCGGGAAGTACAGGCAAAAGTTCGTTCTTTGGCAGTAGAAGTCGAAGCTTTATTTACCATACTGCGGACACTACGCAAACAAATTGCCGACGAACAATTTGTGCCACCTTACGTGGTTTTTGCTGATAAAAGCTTGCGAGATATGGCAGAAAAACGCCCGCAAAATCTCAGAGAATTCGAGGAAGTTTACGGGGTTGGTAGCAACAAGCGAGATAAATACGGCAAGGTTTTCTTGGAGGCAATTCGCACTTTTTGCCAAGAACAAGGATTGCCAAGTGGTGCTGCATCTTCTGATGTCGCTAATCTTCCCAATCTTTCCAACGTTGCGTCTTATTCGCAGATGCAAACCTGGGAATTATACCGACAAGGTTTGACAGTTCAAGGAATAGCGAATGCGCGGGGGATGAGTCCTAATACTATTTCTGGGCATCTGATAGAATTGATGGAAATGGGCAGGGAAGTTGATATAAATTTGTTGGTGGAATCGGAACGCCAGCAGGCGATAGTGTACGCTATTGAAGTTATGGGAGATGAAAAACTGAGAGCAATTTATGATTTTTTGGAAGAACGTTATACGTTTGAGGAGATTAAGTTTGTGCGGGCTTGGTGGCGGCAAAATTATGTGGGTTTTTAACCGCAGATGTAGGCTGATTAACGCTGATGGACGCAGATAATTGATGGGAGGAAGGTTGCTCTTCGGCAGACATTACGGCTATCATGTGTTGTTTAGTTCACCCTACTTCATGCCGTTTCACCTGAGTTCGGCTCAGTTAAGGCAACTGCTAGTAATTGAGCAGCCTGCAGCTTACTCATTGCGACTTCCCAAAAGCCTTTTGCACAATAGCTGTAAAAGTTACAAACAGGTAGAAACAATGAAAGCTACTGGTAAGGTGTATACAATTGATTTGGCTGGAAATCAGTATCAAAACCCTCGCTACTTGCAAAGTCGGGCCAGGATTAACTCTCTCATTGACCATTATATGTCATTGGAAGTTTTGAGCGATCGACTTTCCGACCTCCCCCACCAATTTTCCGCCCCGCATCCCCGCCCTTGGGAACCCATAGATTGGCAAGGAATCAATCGCGACCAAATTATTGGTGTCAAGCCAGAAATATTTTTACAAATTTTGGCAAGTGCGGCAGAAATTGAAGCCCCCATCCGCAGCTACGGTAGAGAAAGTTGGTGCTACTTACAGCCTATTTACCCGCAAATGGCGCGGTTTATGGGAGGAATTTTTGATGACAACGGCAACATTTTAGAGACAGGGTAAGAGCATCTCAATTAGGCTTGACACAAGGACTCAGAAGAATCTAATGTAGGGTCAAGAAAACAAGAAAAG